>UQXF01000024.1 GCA_900544905.1 uncultured Clostridium sp. | reverse complement strand
AAGATCGTCGGCAGCGTCAGATGTGTATAAGAGACAGGTCCAGACCTACTCTTTTGTTTTTATAAGACCGGGTTGCCAGAGTCATCAGATAACCGATATACCGGTTGCGTCCCATGGCATAATCCACAGTTTTTCCAATCCGTTCCCGTTTGGCAAACGGAATCTCCGGAAGCTCTCCGTCAATATATGCCTCTATTTCCGCTTCCACGTCAGCCTCTAATTTATACCCCTGGCCATTAATCACCTTAATTCCGTTATCATAATACGGATTGTGGCTTGCAGATATCATAATACCACAGTCAAATTCATCCAGACGCACGATATAGGAAACACTTGGCGTCGGAGTGACATGCATCAGGTATACATCTGCACCGCTCGCTGTCAGTCCTGCAACCAGAGAATACTCAAACATATAAGAGGAGCGTCTGGTATCCTTCCCGATAACAATGCTCGCCTTTCCGTTTTCATGATTTCTGCCATAATAATAACCCAGATATCTTCCCACCTTATACGCATGCTCTACCGTCAGTCCGACATTTGCTTCACCGCGAAAGCCATCTGTTCCAAAATATTTACCCATTTCTGTTCTCCTTTATTTTCTTATAATATTCACTGCATTGTGAAGGTTTTCAATCTCTGCATAGGTCACACTGCCGCCAAACTCTCCGTCCAGCGTCCAGGTAATCGCCTCCGGGCTCTCAATGACAATCCTTTTTGCCTTAAACTGATACATATACTCCGGATTAAATTCTCCCATCAGATAGGCAGTAACCGTTGCCTGTAAATCAATCGGATTGGTAGGATATTTGACAAGCAGCGCCTCATACATCCCATCATCAAATTCCGCAATTTTACTGTTTGGATTCGGAAATCCACCCACTGTCAATGAATTTGTTATCATTCCAATGAAAAAGTCATCCTCAATTACATTATCATCATATTCTACCTTTAAATGATAAGAGGTTAAGCTTGGTACACTCTTAATTCCCTCTAGCACATAAGCGGCGTGCCCCAGATAATTCTTGTATTCCTGGGGTGTGGTATAGGTGACATCCGTAAATGCACCAAATGCTGCCACATAAATAAAATAATCTCCGTTAAAGGAGCCTACATCAATCGGCTTAGGCGGATATTTTATAATTCGTTTTGCCGCCCGGATATGGTCCTTTGGTATTCCAAGACTTCTGGCAAAATCATTGGTGGTTCCACACGGAATATAGCCAATAGGCGTATCACAGCCACACTTCATACAGCCGGTTACCACCTCATCTAATGTGCCGTCTCCTCCTGCACATACAATAACATCATAAAGCCAGCCCTCCTCCGACACTATGCGGACTGCATCCTCCTTTGCCTGGGTGGGATAAACCCTGACATTGTAATCTGCTTTTACAAACAAATCCACAATATCAAATAATTTACCTTTAATATGCTTTCTTCCAGCAGATGGATTTAAAATAAATAACAGGTTCTTCATAAATATACGCGACCTCCCGGCATATTATTTCAAAAAACAAGCTTATCATTTTTATAGCTTCCTTCAAATATGAAACTACCCAATAGACATATATTGATATATTATACTCCAAGACCCTAAAATTTGGCAAGGAAATTATCATAACATAGAAACAACCCCCTTTATACTGTATTTCTAAAGGAGGTCATTCCATCTATTTATATTTTTTTAAAAATTCCTCATATCCTTTTCGTCTCAGCTTACAGCTTGGACAATTGCCACAGCCGTCTCCCTTAATACCATTATAGCAGGTCAGGGTCTTGTCGTGCACAAGCTCTAACCCTCCCAAATCATCTGCCAGCTTCCATGTATCTGCTTTGTCAATCCACATCAGAGGCGTTTCAATACAAAATGTATACTCCATGGCAAGATTTAAGGTTGTGTTAAGGGATTTTATAAAAATATCCCTGCAGTCCGGATATCCTGAGAAATCACTCTGGGACACTCCGGTTATCAAATCCGTTATTCCCCTCTGTTTTGCAAATACCGCAGCAAAGGTAAGAAACAGCATATTTCTTCCATCTACTACGCTGTTAGGAGTTCCCTCCTCCGGGGCATTCTCATCTACTGTAATATCCTGCCGGGTCAGTGAATTTGGTGCTAACTGGTTTAAAAGCCCCATGTCCATGACATGCCATTCCACGCCTAACTCGTCTGTAATCTCCTTTGCACATTCAAGCTCCGCCTTATGCTTTTGTCCGTAATCAAAGGATACCGCAACCACTTCCCTGTATCGTTTTAGCGCCCAGAGCAGGCAGGTGGTACTGTCCTGTCCTCCACTGAAAATAACAACTGCCGCATCCTTATTCCGTGTATTCATATTCATAATCTGTTCTCCTTTTCCAATTTATTATATTTTCAATTCTATTTTATCATCAGAAGCAGCTTGTTCTGCAGCTCCGTCTCCTTCTCAAATCTTCCCCGGAAAGTGGTTGTCACAGTCTTGGCTGAAGGCTTCCGGATTCCCCGGGCAGTCATACAGCTGTGATTCCCCTCAATATAAACCGCCACATCTAAAGCTCCTGTTGCCTTGCTGATAACCTCCGCTATATCCGCTCCAATCCGTTCCTGCAGCTGCAGCCGTTTTGCCACCATATCCGCAATCCTGGCAATCTTACTCAGTCCAATCACCTTTCCATTGGGAATATATGCCACCGTCACCTTCATGTCGTACATCAGTGCAAGATGGTGCTCACAATAACTGAAAACCTCGATATCCTTCACCACCACCATGTCTTCCCCGCTGCCCTCCGGCACTTCAAAGCTCTTAGAATACATTTCTGCAATCTCATCATTGGTATAATTCATTCCCTCAAACACTTCTGCATACATTCTCGCCACCCGGTCCGGTGTATCCTTCAAGCCTTCCCGGTCCGGGTCATCCCCCAGTGCCGCCAGAATCCCTCTGATATGCTCTTTTATTGCTTCCTGGTCTATTGCCATATTATCCTCCAATCTGCTGTTATGCCAGCCGCCATTTCATCAGGCTCTGCAAATTCTATACGCCCCGTTTATGCGGGTCCCAGATAAATTTGTGAAGCTGTAGCTGGATATTCACATCATTCATCTTCTCTTCTATTAAAAAATCAACCATTTGTGCCGGTTCTATCCTGCCAAAGCAGGGGCTTAAATAAATGCCGCAGCCCTTCTCCACCAGCTGGCAGGTTTCAATAACCTGTTTTGCTTTTAATAAATCCGCCCGGCTTCCGACTACAAATTTTACCGTGTCAAAAGCCCTTACATTCCGGTAATTTTCCAGATACATCCGGTCTTCCATGCCACTGGCTGCGGTCTTATAATCCAGTGTAAATGAGACATTGTCCCCTGATATTTCCGGGCTTTCCTCAAAAAAGCGGCTTATATCCACACTTCCATTGGTCTCAATCTCAACCCGGAGACCTTCGTCCCGCCGGAGCAGTGTCAAAAGCTCTTTCATGCCATTTTGCAGCAAGGGCTCCCCGCCGGTCAGTGTTACATTCCTTACACCGGTTTCTTTTATCATCTTGTAGATTTCCTCTTTTGTGTAGAGCTCACAGGAAACTCCCGGCTGGTTTGCCCATTTCGTATCACAGTATTCACAGTTTAAGTTGCAGCCGGCAAAGCGTATAAACACTGCCAATTGTCCGGCACGCCTGCCCTCGCCGTTAATACTGGTAAAATGCTCTACAACACGGAACTGTTTCACATCCTTCATCTGCTATACCCTGCACAGTTATTCGGTGTCTCATATACCTTAACCAATACTACCTGATATTCTTTTTTCTCCATCTCATTGAAGAAATACTCCGCCAGATTTTCTGCTGTCGGCCGGAAGGGAAGCTCCACAATGCGGAACTGTTCTTCAAGCAGAGCCTCCTTCGTCTTTTCCTTAAGGCTTCCCTCCTCAATTATCAGGCTGTGGTCAAGCTCGTCTGCCAGCTGGTTCAATTCCTCCTTAAGCGTTCTGAAATCTACCACCATTCCGCAAATCTGTCCTTCCTGTTCTACCTCCTCTGATGCCACCGTCACCTCAACCGTCCAGCGGTGTCCGTGGATATTACTGCATTTGCCCTCATAGCCCTTTAAAAAATGTGCGCTGTCAAAGCTGGCGCTGGTTTGTAATGTATACATAACCTTCTCATCTCCTTCTTATGATTATAGCTGTTTTATACAAAGTCAAAAACACCTGTATACAGACTAAGTCTGAATACAGGTGTCACAATTCCAATCATCATGTTCTGTTCAGCCCTAGTTTTATTTTAAGACAGGATGGTACTAATGAACTGTCTGTTTTTCAATTTCTGAATCCTACAAGCCCAGAATGTTACGGACTGTGGCTTCCATCTCGCTTTTATCGCAAACTGTGTCATGCAGCACTGCCGCACTTCTGATGTCCTCGATTGCCTGTGGTATCTTCACTCCTGACAGCTTGTTCAGCTCATCCACCAGCTCAAAATCAGACTGGGAAGCATATGTTTCATCAATCGCCTCCATGACGCTTCTGGTAAATTTGTACGGACTTGCAGTTGAGGCAATTACTGTAGGTGTCCTGTCGCCGGTGGCTGCCAGATACTTGTCATACACCGCAGCCGCTACCGCAGTATGGGTATCCATGATATAGTTATCCGATTCATATATCTTCTTAATGGTCTCCGCTGTCTCTTTCTCATTTGCATAATTACCGTAAAACTCTGACAGCCTGCTCTTCATCTCCTCTGTAATCTCATATTTTCCCTCTGATGTCAGGGCATTCATTAACTCACTGTTTTTAGCGGAATCATCTCCCGCAATACGGTAAATCAATCTCTCTAAATTGCTTGAAATCAGAATGTCCATAGACGGGGAGGTGGTGAGAATAAATTCCCTGTTCTTATCGTATACTCCTGTCTCAAAGAAATCATACAATACCTTGTTATCATTGGAGGCACAAATAAACTTTGCAATCGGAAGTCCCATTTCCTTTGCATAGTAAGCTGCCAGAATATTACCAAAATTACCGGTTGGAACCACCACATTAATTTTATCGCCGGCTTTAATCTCTCCATTGGCTATCATACGGGTGTATGCATATACATAATAGACCATCTGGGGAACCAGACGTCCAATGTTAATGGAGTTTGCAGAAGAGAACTGATAACCCCTGTCATCCATAACCCGTGCAAGCTCCTTATCGTTAAACATATTTTTGACACCGGTCTGGGCATCATCAAAATTACCGATAATACCAACAACTGATGTGTTATCCCCCCGCTGTGTCACCATCTGTTTTTCCTGAATCGGGCTGACGCCGTTTTTCGGATAAAATACAATAATCTTAGTTCCCGGAACATCTGCAAAGCCGGCAAGTGCAGCTTTTCCTGTATCTCCGGAGGTGGCTGTTAAAATAACGATATCATTTTTTATATGGTTCTTCTTTGCAGAGGTTACAAGAAGATAAGGCAGAATCGAAAGCGCCATATCCTTAAATGCAATTGTGGAACCGTGAAACAGCTCCAGATAATGTGCCCCGGCCTTTTTAACAAGGGGTGCTATAACCTCTGTATCAAACTTCTTATCATATGCACTGTTAATACAGTACTTTAATTCCTCTTCCGTAAAATCAGTCAGCATACGGCTCATAACCTCATATGCTACCTCCTGATAATTCATCTTTGCCAAATCGTTGAAATCCACATCCAATGCCGGAATATGGTCTGGTACAAATAATCCACCATTTTCTGCCAACCCTTTTAAAATTGCCTGGGATGCAGTTGCTGTTTCATTGCTGTTACGTGTACTTTTGTAGGTGACTGCCATTCTTTTGTCCTCTTTTCTTAAAATGTTTCTATATAACAAGCAGAAATCTGCTTCTTTCCATATAATTTACATTATATCTTTACCACAGATGATAAATTTACGCAAGTATTTTCCACCGTCTACTCTGCCAGATATACCTCCATGGTCCGCCTTCCCCACCGCAGTGCTTCCTTATGGGTATAGAAAAACATATCAATACGCTTTCCCTTAATGGCGCCTCCCCGGTCCTCTGCCACATATACCTGTCCGTTGATGACTACCCTTGTTCCAAAGGGAATCACACTGGTGTCCACTGCAATGGTACGGTTTGTAGTGGGAACCGTTCCACTGGCTGTACGGTTGCCGCCAGAATAAACACCACAGCAGATACGGCAGGTACAATACGCCGTAATCACAAATTTCCCGAGACTCTTGCCATGGCTGGTTGCATACACAGGGTCTCCCTTCCTTCCTCCCTTAGAGGCTGTAGAACCGGACCCGGTATCCCCGCTGTCCCCTGTGGTAACACCCTCTTCCTTATTCCTTATACTCTCTGCAAGGGCGCGTATTTTTGCCTGTCTTGCATTCTCCGCCGCTTCTGCCGCCAGCTGTGCCAGCCTCTCCGCCTCCTCCTGCTCTGCTTTCGCCTGCTCGTAGGCAAGCTTATCCGCAGTCCGCTGGCTCATGGCTGTCAAATTATTAATGGCACGAATCTCTTCCATTCTCTCTGATTCATAACGCTGGTCCAGCGCATCCATCTTTGCCAGTATCATACTATCCATATAACCATATTTCATGGTGTCATAATCCACCTTCTGGACCTTACCCATGACCGGAGCCAAATACTGCAAATTCTCGGCAGACACAGAGATACTGCCCAATTTACCCGGAAGCTCGCCGGAGGTCACGACTACCCTGTAACCAAACACTATAATCCCAGCTGCAAAAAGAAGTAGTATTAAAACACCTATAATGGTTGAAATACGAATCTTTTTCTTCATCCCCAAATCGCCTTCTCTAACTAATTCATATAGACATATGTATTTTTTATTATAAATTTTCCTCCACTAAAGGTCAAGCTTTTTATAATACCCCTCTGCAACAATCCATTTGCATTTTTTCCCGCTTCCGTTTAATATAATAGCATAATTATACATTTATAAAAGGAGATGCTATGGGGCAGTTACCAGGCGTTACAAAATCAACCAGAAAGGACGGAACCATTTATTACCGTTCTTCTATTACAATTAAGGCAAAGCACATCAGCTTAGGGAGCTTTTCCACAGAGGAAGCCGCCGGGAAAGCCTACCGTGAGGCAGTTGCCATCCTGCGGGAAAACAAATACCGGCTCGAAGACTATACCCCTGACTTTGCCCTGGAATTTACGAAATTTGTTATTCTTCTCAATTACCGGAACAGCGGCATATACTTTAAAACACCTATTTATCTTCAGAGCGGCTTCTTCTATTATTATCTTTCACCGGAGCGGTATCTGATTTTTGACCGGGAGGATTTGTTCTTTTATGCAAACCATAAGCTTCAAATCCGGGGCGGCTATTACTTTATCTGTGATTACGGCAGCCAGTACAGCATTCTTTCCCGGTATGGAATTAAAAGCTATGCCAAAAAAGGAACAGACTATATTTTTGTCAACCGGAATGAATATGATTTCCGCTATGAAAATATAAAGGTAATCAACGAATATATGGGAGTGACGCAGAAATGCCAGGACAGTCAGGTATTTTATGAGTGCGTCATACATATAAGAGGAAATGTTCTCGTAGGGCGTTATGCTGACAAAATCACTGCCGCAATCGCCTACAACAAGGCAGTGGACACTCTTGCAGCCCAGGGAATCCAGAAAAAATATGTGAAAAATTATATCAATTCCTACACAGCAGAGGACTACCGCAGCACATACCAGAAAATTAAAATCTCTGAAAAGTTGACGAATTATGACTCCCGTGCTAAAATCAAGTCCGACTCAGACAAATGATCGCGGCTGTCTTTCCGAAAGGTGACAGGTGAGGAAAGTCCGGGCTTCACAGGGCAGGGTGCCGGATAACGTCCGGTGGAGGCGACTCCCAGGCTAGTGCAACAGAAATATACCGCCAGATGATTCTGGTAAGGGTGGAAAGGCGAGGTAAGAGCTCACCGCTGTTCTGGTAACAGGACAGGCTCTGTAAACCCCACCCGAAGCAAGACCGAACAGAGAACAATGTGGCTGCCCGTCACGTTCTCGGGTAGGTCGCTTGAACCTGCTGGTAACAGCAGGTCTAGATAGATGATCATTCAACGACATAACCCGGCTTATCGGCTGAGTCATTTAAAAGAAAAAGAGCTGCCATCTGCGCAGCTCTTTTTCTTTTAAATCTATTTTGCCTGGTCCAATAAAGCTCTTCCCTCCTGCCAGTAAAAGCAATAGTCAATCAGACTGACAGAGGTATGGGGATACTTTATAAACAGCTCCTCTCTTGTATAGGCTCTCGAACATATCTCCGCCATAATTGTACGTATCTCCCAGATGATATCCTGTCTGGAGCTTTCATCCAGCAGGGAGAATATATACTGGCTCTTATACGGCAGATGCATATAAATATCGGAAACCATTGTATCCACCGATACATTCTGGTTGCGGTAGTCATCAATCAGTTCAAACACCTGATATTTCTCATCATTTGGAATACCCGCATGCCTTGCAATCAGCTTAGAGCACAAATCCTCTATGCTGTCTGACTGATAGCCGAAATCATCAATATTATAATTTGCAAACGTATCCAGCAGCAGCTGAAAATGATGTCGCAGCTGATACTGCGGCAGCCTGGCACAATAATCCGTCAATTCGTCATGAATGCCGGTCTCCTCGTTCCAGTAAATCAAAGCATATACCCAGTATACCAGATAGCAAATCATAATATCCTCAATGCCATCCTTGCGGTCAGTGAAGGAAAAGGCTGATTTTAATTTAGCGCCTAAGCTTTTAAAATCGGTCTCGCTTAAAGTCAAATCACTCAGCACCCTGACATTAGGTATCTGTTTTTCAAAATATTCTTTCATCTGTGGTAAATCGAATTTTTGTCCTGAAACACCCATAAACAGCCCTCCTTAAAAAATTATCCTTTGCATGTTTGCTTTTGCGTTCAGTATACCATATTTCAATTATTTTGTCACTATATTGCACAATTCTTTACCGATTTTTTATAATCTTTTCACAAAATTTTCATTCTTACAGCTATATTCGTCAAAACACAGCTTCCTTACTCAAAATTCTGCTCTTCTTATGCAATAAAAAACACCTCACAGATTTCAAAATGGATTCTTCTACACCGGAAAACAACTGCCTCCCACAAACTCCCTCAATATACTGTTATTTGGTATATTCTCCGAGCTGATACCCAGAAAATAATCCAAAAACTTTAAGAGTCTTTTTGCTTCCTGGTATTCCTTCGCCTCCGGTGGAATTGCAAAAAGCAGCGGTTCAACATAAGGCTTAATTACGCTCAGCTCGTATATCAGCGCAGAATTAAACATGGCATCTGCCTCCTCCTGGTACGGAAAAATATTCTGCTCCTCCCCGCGTCTTACAGAATCCCACATGGCAATAGTAGCCTGGGCGCTGTTACCCCTGGTTCTGGCATCCCTTACAATTCTCCGGATTAGCCGTCCATCTGTAGTGGCAATCCGGTTATGTTCATCTACATTTAACTGGGTAAGGGCACTGATATATATTTTAAACTTGCTGTCGTCCGGCAGCCCTGCTGACATCTTCGGATTCAATCCGTGAATCCCCTCTATCACAAGCACGTCATTCGCCCTCATCTTCATGGTGTTACCCTTGTATTCTCTTTTTCCAATCAGGAAATTAAAGGTAGGAACCTGTATTTCCTCTCCCTTTAGCAGACGCATCATATCCTCATTAAATTTCGCCACATCCACCGCTTCTATACACTCAAAATCATAATTGCCATCCGCATCTTTTGGAGTATGCTCCCTGTCCACAAAATAATTATCCAGTGCAATGGGATGGGGTGACAAGCCCATAGCCCGCAACTGGATGCTCAGTCTGTGGGAAAAAGACGTTTTGCCGGAGGAGCTTGGTCCTGCAATCAGGATAACCTTCTTGTCTTCCCTTTTTATCCGGGATGCAATCTCCGCTACATTCTTTTCCTGTAACGCTTCCTGCACCAGCATTAAATCATTAATCTCACCGTTGGCAATGGCATCGTTCAAGCCTCCCACCGTATCCACATTCAGCATAACGCCCCAGTCGTCAGACTGCTTTAACACAGAAAACAGCTTGCGCTGTGGCTTAAACTCCGGCAAAACTCCCGGATTCTTCCGCTCTGGCATCTGCAGGACAAAACCTTCCTCAAAGGCAATCAATGCAAAGCATTTCAGATAACCGGTAGAGGCAACCATAAAGCCGTAATAATAATCCTCAAAATCATCCAGACGGTATACATTCGCGTTGGAAGCCCTGCGGTATTTAAACAACTGTACCTTGTCCCTTCTTCCCTGCGCCTCAAAGCGTTTCATCAAATCATGGGAGCGGTAGGTGCTCTTTACAATTGGAATATTCTTATCCACCAGCTCCTTCATTTTCTCTGCCACCTCGTCAAGAAGCTCCTGGTTTACAGCAGCCCCTTTGCTCTCAAGCTCACAGTAAAATCCTTTTCCCAGTGAAAACAGCACCCGGATGCGGCCTGTGGTTCCCCTGGTCTTCAGCACCTCACGGAAGGCTTTCATCATCATTAAAATCATGCTCCGCTTATAGGTATCGTATCCGATTTTATCTGCCGTGGAAACAAACGAAATGACAGCAGGCTCCTCTATTGTTTTATGTAGTTCCGAAAGATGTCCATCTACATAGGCGAGTACAATCTCTCCCCTGTCACAGACACCATATTTTTTTGCAATATCCTCTAAAAGAATTCCTTTATTTACCTGATATTCCTTTTCCTCAATTGTAATGGTAATCATATATAAATCCCTCCTTCAACCAGCCTTTCTCTTCTGTATATCACCCTGTATTCTATGATGTTTATATTAAATCTATCGCTTATAATATTTGTACCGGGCAGCCCATATCTGCCTCAACAATTTCGACTGCATGCTCCCCAAAGGTCTCTTTCAGATATTGACTGATATAGGAAATGAAAATGTGCTCCAGACCATAATGGGTCGCATCAATTACCGTCATTCCCATATCCATGGCGTCCAGTCCCTCATGATGTCCGTAATCCCCTGTGAGATACAGGGAATACCCCTGTTGTTTCACAGTCTTCATCTCACTTTTGCCGGAGCCAGGCATCACTGCAATCCGTTCAAATATCTGTGCTTCGTTTTCCCGGCTCTGGTAAAGCATCACAAAGGGCAGATTAAATGTTTTTTTCACATATTCCGCCGCTTCCTTTGCTGTCATTGGCTTCGGCAGCCTGCCATACCGTCCCATCCCCTCCTGTGTATTTCCACTGTATTCAATGGGCCTTACCTCTGAGAGGTTAAGATACTGCCTGCCCGCCGCAAGCTCTGCCATGCCGCCTACCGCATCAAAATTTGTATGCATTGCATAATAACTAATCCGGTTTTCTGCCAGAGTTAACACCTTTTCCGACACAAACTGCTCCTCATTTACCTGCTTTATGGAGGAAAAAATCATCGGATGATGGGTTATCAGCATATCCGCCTTCTGCTTTACTGCATGGGAGACCACCTCCCTGGAAGCATCCAGCGCTATCATAAGCTTATGTACCTCCCGTTCCCGTCTTCCCACCAGCAGCCCCACGTTGTCCCAGTCACAGGCATACTGTTTTGGGGAAAGCTGCTCTAACGCATCTATAATCTGTTGACATTTCATTTTGCGTCACCCCTTTATTCTTTCTGTATGTTTTATCCTTTTATAAAGACTTCTCATAATTATAGTACCTTTGAAGCGCCCACCTGTTTATCTGGATTGCCCGGTCAATATCAGCCGCACGTTTTTTCGTCTGGGCAGGAATCTGTTCCTCTGCTCTGGAAAGATTACGGGAAATTGCTTCGTAAATTTTAAGAAGATTTTTCTGCTCCTTCTTTAAATATGCAAATAATACCGGGTCCCGGTGTTCTAAATTATACCTTCCATACTGCCAGTCCGCCTCTGTATACCGCTCCGCATTCCGGGCTTTGGTTTCCACATTCCAGTACTGCATTCCATCCGCTTCCACAAAGGAATCCACAATCTGATTGCAGCCTCCCGGCTCCGCCTTCATTACGGTATAGTATTTTCCCTCATCTATCAGCATTTTTTCCTGCACAATATGATATGCATTGCTGTGTAAAAATATCCGTACTTCTTTTAAGTCCGACTGCGGCTGTAAAATCAGTTCCGGCTGCTTCTTTTCATAATGCAGTATTTTTTCACCCTTTTCCAGAATACCTTTTACAAGCAGGCCTCCCATTCCGGCAATTACAACCGCATCCGCCTCTCCCGGCAGCAGCTTTTCAAGTCCGTCGCTTAAACGCAAATCGATTTTCTCCTGAAGTCCTGCCGCCGCCACATTGCCTGCAGCAATTCCCAGGGGACCCTGTCTCACATCCATAGCCACAACCTTTTCTGCTATTTTTCTCTCAACCAGCGCAATGGATACATATGCATGGTCACAGCCAATATCTGCAACAGTAAAGGACTGCGGTGAAACCATATTCACCACAGCCTCCATTCTCTTTGATAACATAACCATTACTCCAGATAATCCCTTAATTTTCTGCTACGGCTCGGATGTCTCAGCTTCCGGAGCGCTTTTGCCTCTATCTGGCGGATACGCTCACGGGTAACATTAAATTCCTTGCCAACCTCTTCTAATGTTCTTGCCCTG
This sequence comes from uncultured Clostridium sp., assembly GCA_900544905.1. Classification (GTDB taxonomy): domain Bacteria; phylum Bacillota; class Clostridia; order Lachnospirales; family Lachnospiraceae; genus CAG-590. The sequence continues at coordinate 20,223 of UQXF01000024.1, read as the reverse complement.
CCATCATCCAGTCCAAAGCGAAGCCTTAACACCTTCTGCTCTCTCTCTGTCAGCGTTGACAATACCTCCACCAGCTGCTCCTTCAGCAGTGTAAATGCTGCCGCATCCGCAGGTACCGGTACATTTTCATCCTGGATAAAGTCTCCTAAATGGCTGTCCTCCTCTTCACCGATTGGTGTTTCCAGAGAAACCGGCTCCTGGGAAATCTTCAATATCTCCCTGACACGCTCCACCGGAATATCCATCTCCTCCGCAATTTCCTCCGGGGACGGCTCCCTGCCTAATTCCTGTAAAAGCTGGCGGGATACGCGGATTAATTTATTGATGGTTTCCACCATATGCACCGGTATACGGATGGTTCTCGCCTGGTCTGCAATTGCTCTTGTGATTGCCTGACGAATCCACCATGTTGCATAGGTAGAAAACTTATAGCCCTTGCGGTAGTCAAACTTTTCCACCGCTTTAATCAGTCCAAGGTTACCCTCCTGAATCAAATCCAGGAAAAGCATTCCGCGTCCCACATAACGCTTTGCAATACTTACCACCAAGCGGAGATTTGCCTCTGCCAGCTTCTTCTTTGCATAGTCACCCTCATTTACCAGGTCTTCCAGTTCCTTCCTTGTCTCCTCATCCAAATCATCTCCGGCATCCTCTAACTGGGATTTGGCTGCATCACCCGCCTCCATTTTCTGGGCAAGGGTAATTTCCTCCTCCGCACTCAGCAGCGGCACTTTACCGATTTCCTTTAAATACATCCGGACCGGGTCTTCAATGTTGGTTCCCTCCGGAACGGACAAATCAATCTTTTCCACTGCAAGGTCTTCATCATTTTCTACCTCTAACAGGGCATCCTCATCCGGTTCCTCTTCTCCCTCGGAAATCGTCAAAACATCTACTTTGTTTTTCTCAAGGAACTCAAATATCTTCTCCATGAGCTCTGTGGTCAGCTCAATATCCCTGCTTGATGCAAAGCATGCAATAATCTCGGTATCCTCAATCACATTTTTCTTTTTCTTTGCAATCGCCAGCAGTTCTTTTAGCTTCTCCTGAAATTTTGCATCTTCTGTAATGTTTGTTTTTTGTTCTTCCATCGTTCCATCCTTCCTTAATTTGACCATATTAAGCCTTTATCTTATATTCCTTACCTAATATCTTATCCATATCCGTTACTATATATTGAATATTTTTAAATGCGGATAACTATTTTATTTAACTCGCTTTTTTGTTTCAAAAGCTCTCCGGTTTTCACCAAATCCCCCTTTGCAGCCTCCATCTGGTGCTGAATGCTGCGCTCTTTTATTTTTCGTACCAGTGAGGTTATGGTTTTGGATTTCTCTTCCGCTGTTACCTCCATGTCGAAGTCCTGCTGCATAATAGCAGATACCTTTTCATGCTCTTCCCTGCTCTGGTAATGGTTCATAATAGCAGCAGGCGTGACCTTGCCCTCTTTTTCATACTGGCTGAACAGCTCGGATGCAATATCGTGATAGAGCGGCTCAAAGAAATCCTCTGCCGATATCTTGTCCTTCAAAATATCAAACAGGGCATTCTCATTTATAAGCCAGGTTATCAAAAGGCGTTCTGCCTTTAACTGTTTCTCTTCCCTCTCCTCCTCAGAGGATTTCCGGGCGGAGCGCTCCCTGAATACCGAGGCATCCACCTTATTTGCCCCTGCAATTCCATACTGGGTAACTGCCTCCTTCAGGCTGTCCGCATCTATATGGTATTTTTCCGCCACACTGTCGATATAATTTTTCCGTTCCAGCGGCTCCATGATAATGGAAAGCCTTTTTGCCGCCTCCTTCTGAAACTGGGTTCGTTCCTGAGGGTCTTCCTGATTATAATTATGTGCTAATTTTTCAATTTCAAACATTGTACCACTTTGTGCCTGTTCAATGCGTCTTTCAAACTCCTCCGTTCCCTCCGCCTGAATCAGCTCATCCGGGTCCTTGTAGGGCTGCAGGGATATCACCCTCGCCGGTATTTCAAATTCCCGCATAATCTCAAGTGCACGAAGTGCTGCTTTTGTTCCCGCCTCATCACTGTCATAGGCAAGATATACACGGTCGGTATAGCGTTTAATCAGATTAACCTGTCCCACCGTCAGCGCCGTTCCAAGAGATGCCACCGCATTGTCAAACCCTGCCTGGTGCATGGATATGACATCCATATACCCCTCGCAGAAAATAATCCCGGTTCTTCTGGTTTTTTTCGCAAGATTGAGACCGTAAAGATTACGGCTTTTATCAAAAACCGGTGTATCCTGGGTATTAATATATTTGGGTTTTGCGTCTCCCATAACCCTGCCACCAAAACCGATTACCCGGTTGTTCGTATCAATTATAGGATACATAACCCGGTTCCAGAACCGGTCAGATACCCCCTGTTTCTCATCAAATTTCACAAGACCGGAATCCTTTAATTCCTCGTCCTTATATCCTTTACTTTTCAAATATTTATACAAGTCATCCCGGTACACATCTGAAAATCCCAGACCAAATTTTGTAATGGTCTCATCCGTCAGTCCTCTCTTTTTCAGATATTCCATGGCATGAGCCCCATGCTCCGTCTTTAACAGGTAGTGAAAATACCCGGCAGCCAGTTTGTTCATATCTTTTATTCTGGTTCGTGCATCAGCCTGGCGCTTTGCCTCCGGCGTCATGCTTTGCTCCGGAAGCTGGATTCCTGCCCTTTGTGCCAGCTCCTCTACCGCCTCGGGAAAAGAAAAATTCTCATGCTCCATTAAAAATGTATACACATTGCCGCCCACGCCACAGCCAAAGCAGTGATACATCTGCTTTTCCCGGCTCACATGAAAGGACGGCGTCTTTTCATGATGAAAGGGACAGCAGGCTGAATAGGAGTTTCCCTTTCTCTTTAAGTTAACATAACTCCCAATCACATCCACAATATCATTGCGCGAGCGCACCTCTTCAATTACTTCATCTGTATAGTACAATCTGTATCACCACCTATATTTTCCCGATTTTCAATCACATTATGTCAATTTATTATGTACACTATTTATGTTAACTATTCCATTCTACCGCTTCCATCCAATTGGCTCAAAAGCCTCCTGGAACTTTAAAACTGCATAATTATCTGTCATGCCTGCAATATAATCGCAGACCACAATCTCCCTGTCTTCTCCCTGTTCAATCATTTGCACATATTCCTCCGGCATCATTTCCGGATGAGAATTATAATAGCTGAACAATTCCTGCAGCATTCTTTTTGCCTTACCCTCTTCTCCCTTTGCCACCGGATTTGTATAAACGGTCTCAAACAAAAAGCTCCGAAGCCCCGTCATTGCCTGTCGGATATCCGGGGAACAAACAATATCCCCTTTTCCCTCACTGTTTGCAATCACATCATGTATAATCGTATTCAGCCGGTTCCTGGTGCTGTTTCCCAGCTTGTCCGTACAGCTTGCCGGCAGAGCTTCCTCCAATAAAATACCACCACGGATGGCGTCATCAATATCATGGTTAATATAGGCAATCTTATCTGCCAGCTGTACAATCTTACCCTCTAAGGTAGCTGGATTCCCAGTTGTTTTGTGGTTTAAAATTCCGTCCCGAACCTCCACCGTAAGATTTAGTCCTTTTCCCTTTTTCTCTAACCGCTCCACAACACGGATGCTCTGTTCATTGTGCCGGAAGCCCTTGGAACAGACCTCATTTAAGGCTCTCTCGCCTGCATGTCCAAATGGCGTATGCCCCAAATCATGCCCCAGCGCAATTGCCTCTGTCAGCTCTTCATTCAGACGGAGTGCTCTGGCAATGGTCCGGGCTGTCTGGGATACCTCCAAGGTATGGGTCAGACGGGTACGATAATGGTCGCCCTCCGGAGAAAGAAATACCTGTGTTTTCTGCTTCAAGCGCCGGAAGGACTTGCTGTGCAGAATCCTGTCCCTGTCACGCTGATAAATCGTCCTCACATCACACATCGGCTCCTCCACATCCCTGCCCATGGACTGGTCAGAAAATGCCGCATATTCACATAAATATTCATGCTCCCATGTTTCTAATTTTTCACGAATATTCATAAAAACATTCATTCCTTTCTCTGATAGTATCATCTATTCTATATATTATGTATTTCATTTTATTCCGTCCACTTTTAAATATACGACACAAATGTGAAAATTCCTTTTTTTATTTTTAATAGCAGTCGAAAAATTGGCTCAGCAAAAAATACAGGACTCAAAAAGGAACCAGCCCAAAAGCCGATTCCCTCTTAAAAGCAGCACTTCCATGTACAGAACACTCTGACACCTGCTATTTTTTGTAGATACATATTTTTGTATGCTTTGTTGTATTCCTTACAATCTTTTTCATATTTTTTTCTGAGACAGCGATACATCCCATTGTATAAGTTCTTCCTCCTCCCACACAGTGCAGAAAGATTGCAGAACCCTTTAAATACGTACATTTTTTATTGTAGTCAAGGGCAAGTGCATAATTATACCATGGATTATAATCTATCAGATGCTCTCCGTCCATCCACCTGCGTCCCAGCTTTCTGACATCAATAAACTGGTTGTATGTAGCCTTTTCTGAAGACCAGTAGTGATACTTATTCAGCTTTTTATACGAAATACCTGCTGTGCCGGGAGATTTTTTCCTGCCAAATGCCATTGTTATATTATAAATGCCCACAGGCGTTTTGCGGTCGCCCTGTTTCTTCTTATTTAATCCCTTTTGCCCGATATAGGCTTTACAGGATACAATCTTTTTCCACTGTTTCTCTATTCGATAGCCTGTACCCTCTGATGCTTCCATAGATTGCTCTGCAGCTGTATTTTCAGCAGGCAACTTAACCTTTTTCGATACCTTTTTCCACATCTCAACAGTTGCTTTACTTCCGCCTTTGTATTTAACGAAAATCAACCGGTCTGTTTTTGTATTTAGGTAATCCTCCTGTATATTTTTCCACCTTGTCTTGTTATACTTCTTCTTGCTGTAATCCTTGGCTTCCGCTCTGATAGAGGCCGCATCCCCTAAAACCAGACAGCACACAAATAAAACTATAGCTATTTTTCTGATTCTCTTCATACTGTTATCTCCCGTATCTTGTTGAAGAGATTATACATTATATATTGTAATAATTCTACTAATTATCATAATTTTATGATTATGTGCCATTACAGTTAACAAAAGCTTATGGAGTGACTACAACGTCCTGTGGACTCAAAAAAGACCCATCGAACCTTTTTCTCATATACCTGGCAACATAAAAAGACTGAGACGCATCTCGTCTCAGTCTTTTTATAGCCTGCGGATGACAGGAATTGAACCTGCACGGTCTCCCACTAGATCCTAAGTCTAGCGCGTCTGCCAGTTCCGCCACATCCGCATATCTATAACAAACAGAAAACATCTGTATGCTATCCTTATATAAATAGAGAATCCTTTACAGCTCCCTACAAAATAATGAAAGAAGCATTGCTGCTTCTTCTTAAGTGAAGCACGGGGGATTCGAACCCCCGACAACCTGATTAAAAGTCAGGTGCTCTACCGACTGAGCTAGTGCTCCATATAAATCTTGTACCGAATCTAGCTGGGGTAGCTGGATTCGAACCAGCGAATGCAGGAGTCAAAGTCCTGTGCCTTACCGCTTGGCGATAGCCCATTATAAGGTGGGTAGAGGGATTCGAACCCTCGGCCTCCAGAGCCACAATCTGGCGCGCTAACCAACTGCGCCACACCCACCATATCAGAACCATCTGATAAACGTGCCTGGAGGGATTCGAACCCCCGACCCACGGCTTAGAAGGCCGTTGCTCTATCCAGCTGAGCTACGAACACGTATCACGCATCTATATGCGTAACAAAAGCGGGTGATGGGAATCGAACCCACGTATCTAGCTTGGAAGGCTAGTGTTCTACCATTGAACTACACCCGCACATTAGTGTTGAAAATCGGGGTGACAGGATTCGAACCTGCGACCTCTTGATCCCAAATCAAGCGCTCTAGCCAAGCTGAGCCACACCCCGTTTCTACGGTGTCATCGCTGACGCAACAACTACTATAACAAAATGCCTTTGACTTGTCAACCATTATTTTCAACTTTTTTTGAAATTATATTGATTCATTTGAATGTCCTCAAACAGCACGAAAGTTATAATAACAAATAAATCTCCGTTTGTAAACCCCTTTTTTATTTTTTATTGATTTCCCCGGATGATTTCACTATTTCTTCCACGATGCACCTTGGTCTTCCCTTAATCTCCTCATATATCCTTGCCAGATAATAGCCAATAATACCAAGACTAATCATAATCAGGCTTCCTGTCAGCAATAACAGGAGAATTACGGTGGTAAAGCCCTCCAGCGCATGTCCCGTAGCCCATTTTACAATAGACTGGATTCCCAGAATCAATGCAAATATAAAAAATATAATACCGGAAAAGGTTATCAGCTGCATTGGCGCTGTAGTAAAAGAGGTGATACTTCCAACGGCATATCTGATTAATGATTTGATGGACCATTTTGTGGTGCCGGATGCCCGTTCTTTTACGTCAAATTCCACCACTGCGCTCTTATAGCCCAGCCAGGAGGATAATGCACGGAAAAAGATATTGCGCTCCGTCAATTTCACATATTCATTCACCACTTTGCGGTCTAACATCTTAAAATCAGAAGAGCGGTACATCTCAATTCCGGTGGAATGACTAATCAGCCTGTAAAATAATTTTGCGAAAACCTTATACACAGGGTTCTCTTTTCCCCTGGAACGCTTCACTCCTTCAATAATCTCAAAGCCCTGCTCCCACAAAGCATACATTTCAAGCAAGGTCTCCGGTGGGTGCTGTAAATCACAATCCATCACTGCACAGACATCACCGGTGGCATGAGACAATCCGGCAAATATTGCCGCCTCCTTTCCAAAATTTCTTGAAAAGGATAATCCTATAATCTTTGCATCGCTGACCTGCTCTGCTAATTCACGGATTACTTCAAAGCTTTTATCCCGGGAGCCGTCATTTACGAAAACCAGTTCAAAATCAATTCCTTTGGGTAACAGTACATCTTTAATCGCCTGATACGCTCTTTTTATATTGTTTTCCTCATTATAAACAGGTAATATAATTGATAACATATGTCCATTCCTTTAGCATTAACAAGATAAAGGAACTCTTGCAAATGCAACAGTTCCTTTTCTTTTCCTATTTGGTAAAATTACTACGCCAGATTACGCCTCTGTTGCCTTAGATGCCGGTTTAACTTCTTCCTCGTCATCGAAAAAATCATCATCAAAATCATCGTCAAAGTCATCGTCAAAATCATCCAGATAGTCTGGTGTAAAATAACGATAAACCGCATAAGCGATACCGGCAACAGCTGTAATTACTCCGATAACTGCAAACACCCAGAGAATTCTTCTTGTAGCCTTCTCCTGTGGGTCCTCACGCTTAATTAACTCCTGAATCTTAGCTGCATTAATTAAATCATCTAAATTTTTCATTGCAATACCTTCCTTTCCACATTGCACCAAATTGCGCTGCACACTTACCAAGTGTTCATAGTATATCACAAAACTTTTATCTTTACTATACGTAAAACAAAATTTCTTTAGTTAACCTTTTTTAATTTTGCAAAAGAGGCGAACATCCGCTTCACTCCAACCTTTTCAAAATCCACCGTTACCTCATAATCCTTTCCTCCGGATACCAGCGCAGTCACTACTCCTGTGCCAAATTTCACATGCTCCACCGTATCACCTACTCCATAGTCTATCTCCATTCGTTCCACCCGGAACTCCTTTCCAAAAGCCGGCGTTCCCGTTGCCGCATTTTTCTGATAGGAGTAAGGTTTACTGCTTACGGTGGCTCCACGGCTGGCTAAGTCTCTCTTTGCCTGTTGAAGGGATTCCATCTGCCTGCGCATGGCAAAAGCGCCCTCTCCGTTTTTTTCTATCACATCCTCCGGTATCTCTTTCACAAAACGGGATATGGGATTAAAGTTTGCAGTACCATGCATCATTCTTTGTCTCGCCGCACTTAAATAAAGCTTTTCCTTTGCCCGGGTAATTCCCACATAGCAAAGCCTTCTCTCCTCTTCCACCGCATCAGGGTCATCAGAATTTAATGCCATTCCGCTTGGAAACAGCCGGTCTTCCATACCGCCCAGGAACACACAAGGAAATTCCAGTCCCTTTGCACTATGTAAAGTCATTAACAGTACCTTGTCCTCTGACTCTTTCAGACTGTCAACATCTGCCACCAGAGCAATTTCCTCTAACAGTTCTGAAAGGGTTGGATGCTCCGCCTCCTGTTCATACTGGACAATTTTATTCTTAAGCTCCGCCAGATTTTCAAGCCTGGCTTCTGATTCTTCCGTATGCTCTGCCACCAGTTCATCCTGATATCCGGTACGCTCCAAAATAGCGTCATACAGTTCGCTTAAACGGATTCCCGTCTCCAGCAAATCCCTGAAATCCAGAATAAGATTGGTAAAGCCTTCCACCTTAGCCGCTGCCCGGTTTAAGCCCGGCACATTGGAGGCTTCAAACATGGCATCTAAAAGTCCCATCTCATAGGTATCCGCATAGGCCTGTATTTTATCAAGACTTGCAGCACCAATCCCTCTTTTGGGAACATTGATAATCCGCCGGACTGCCATATCATCCCGTCCATTATCCACCACCTTCAGATAGCAGATTAAATCCTTGACTTCCCGGCGTCCATAGAAATTCTGACCTCCGATTATCTTATATGGAATGTTCTGCATCAAAAGCTTTTCCTCGAAAATACGTGACTGGGCATTCGTGCGGTAAAGGATTGCAAAATAATTATATGTTTTTCCCTCATTTTTATGCATTTTTGCAATTTCTCGCACCACCGACTCTGCCTCCTGATACTCTGTATCAAAAAGAGAGAATGTGACCTTATCGCCCTCCGGCAGTTCTGTCCACAGGGCTTTATCCTTGCGTCCCTCGTTATGGGAAATCACACCATTGGCTGCCTTTAATATATTTTTCGTAGAACGGTAATTCTGTTCCAGCTTAATTACTCTTGCCTCCGGATATTCCTCCTCAAAATTCAGAATGTTATAAATATTTGCTCCCCGGAACTTATAAATGGACTGGTCATCATCCCCTACCACGCACAAATTGCGGTGTTTGGCTGCCAGCTGCTTTATTAACAGAAACTGGATATGATTCGTATCCTGATACTCATCCACCATAATATAACGGAATCTGTCCTGATAGTTCTCAAGGATTTCCGGATGAAACTGAAATAATTCCACTGTCTTATATAACAGGTCATCAAAATCCAGGGCGTTGCTCTGCTTAAGCTTTGCCTGGTATTCATTGTACACTCTGGCTATCTGCATTTTGCGGTAATTGCCGCTTGCTTCCCTGTCAAATTCTGCCGGAGAGATAAAGCGCTCCTTTGCCCGTGATATCTCTGCCATGATTCCACGCTCCGGATACTGTTTGGAATCCATATTCAGCTTTTTCAGGCATTCCTTTACCACTGCCTTCTGGTCATCACTGTCATATATGGTAAAATTTGTCTGATAATCCAGATTATCAATATGTCTTCTTAAAATACGCACACACAGCGAATGGAAAGTTGATACCCAGACACTTTCCGCTCCAAAGGATACAATCCGGTCTACACGTTCCCTCATTTCTCCGGCTGCCTTATTTGTAAAGGTAATTGCCAGTATATTATATGGCGCTACCCCCTTTTCTTCAATTAAATAGGCAACCCTGTGGGTTAACACCCTGGTTTTTCCGGAACCCGCTCCTGCAAGCAGCAATAAGGGTCCGTCTGTGTACTGCACCGCAGCAGACTGCATATCATTTAAACCGTTCATAGCCTGTACCTCTTTATCTTTTTAAACTCAAAAAAGGTTCACTGAACCTTTTTCTCATATGCTTGGCAACTAAATATACATTATACATGATTCTAAAATCCTCTGCAATTCTTTTTCATACAGCAAGTCAGGTCTGAATTGTAATCTTGTTAGAAACCTCCCGGTATGCTACAATAATCCTGTAAAAGAAGCGCAAAGCATTACAGATAGTACTGCTGCGTTCCCCCGGGTCTTACGGCAGATTATCAGAAAGGATACTATTATGATTAAGAATATATACAGACAGGGCAGAACCATTTTTTCATTTGAGGTATTTCCACCCAAAAAGGAAGAAGAATTCAATGATATTTATAACACTCTTAACAAATTAAAAACATTGAATCCTGATTTTATCAGCGTCACCTACGGTGCCGGTGGCAGCAATTCCAAAAAAACCGCTGCCATCGCCTCCTACATAAAAAACAGCTGTGATATTGAGCCCATTGCACATCTGACTGCAGTGGCAATGGATGAAGCATTTCTGACGGACTTTATAAATGAGCTGAAGGAAAAAGGAGTCTCCAATGTATTGGCTCTCCGGGGTGACCGTCCAAAAGATATGAGTGATGAAGCCTACGCAAACCGCAGGTTTTTACATGCAGAAGATATCATCCGGATTATTCGCCGGGAATCCGATATCTGCATTGCTGGTGCCTGCTATCCGGAGATTCATCCGGAGTCTGAATCCAGGGAATCCGACCTTTACTATCTGAAACAAAAAGTAGATACCGGAGTGGATTTTCTGATTACCCAGATGTTTTTCAATAATCACAAATTCTATAAATTTCGGGAGCTGGCTGAGAAAAAAGGAATCCATGTCCCAATCTCCGCCGGAATTATGCCCATCACCTCGGCAAAGCAGCTCGGCACCAGCGTCACCTTATCTGGAACCTCCGTTCCGGGAGAGCTTAGCAGTCTCGTAGCAAAATATGCCGATGCACCGGAGGATTTACGCAAAGCAGGGATTGAATATGCTGTAAAACAGATTGAGGATTTAATTGCCAACAACGTGGATGGAATCCATATCTACACCATGAACAAGGCGGATACCGCAAAGGAAATCATGGAACAGCTTTCTATATCCAAAATTTGAAATTGCCTCTTGCAATATAGTATCAAAAACTATATACTGTAGTATATGTACCACAGAATATAACAGCTATTGATGTATGCCTGTTATTCAACAGAATTTGAAACTATGAGGGGATACTATGAGTAAAAAAACATTTCACGAAATTAAGGCACAGATTGACGAATGGATTAAGTTAGATTATATCTATCCGGAGGATATTCCATCCATTGAATTATATATGGACCAGATTACGACTTTTATGGACAAGCAGCTTCACGGTAACAAACGTCATGAAGAGGATAAGATTCTTACAAAGACCATGATTAATAACTATTCCAAAAATGCCCTGCTGCCTCCTTCCGACAAGAAGAAATATTCAAAGGACCATATTATACTGCTGATATATATCTACTATCTGAAGAATTTTTTATCTATCAACGATATCCAGAATCTGTTACAGCCAATGACGGATTCCTATTTTCAGAAGAACAGCGGAACCACCATGGCGGATATTTACAGCGATTTGTTTGCTTTAGAGCAGCAATATGGCGTCAAGGTAAGGGAAAGCATTCAGGAGGTGTACGAAATTGCAGACAAGCAATTTGAGGCATCGGATGACTATCTTAAAACCTATGCTATGATTACCATGTTAAGCTACGATATTTATGCCAAAAAACAGCTGGTGGAAAAGCTTATTGATTCCCTGCATGAAGAGCCTGTCTCCAAGGCAGAGCTAAAGGAAGCCAAAGAACGGGCGAAACAAAGGGAAAAGGCTGAAAAACAACGTCAGAAAAACGAAAAGGAGGACAAGCAGGTTGAATAGAAGCTGCTATTTGTTCTCCCTGTTTTTCTTCATTCTGGCAAAGACCATTTCATAGCCATCCTTGCCATAGTTCAATGACCGGTTTACTCTGGAAATGGTAGCGGTGGACGCTCCTGTCTGCTCTGCCACTTCCATATAGGTATGCCCTTCCTTTAACATCTTTGCAACCTCAAATCTCTGTGCCAAGGATAACAGTTCATTGACTGTACATACATCCTCAAAAAAATCAAAGCATTCCTCTTCACTCTGCAACGTGAGAATTGCCTCAAATAATTCACTCACCGCTGTTGTTCTTACACTTTTACCCATATACTCTACGCTCCATTACTATATTGTGACAGCAGCCATATAGAATTCTGCTATACATTACTACTGTGAAATTTTACTGTATTAAAGTGTTATCATTATAATATAGATAATCATTTTATGCAAGAAAAAATATAAATCCGGCTTCTTTAGAATAAAAAAAGCCAGTCTGCATCAGACCAGCCTTTTCCCTTATAAACAATTATAATTTTACACTCTCATTAATCCAGATTGACACCGTTTCACGGTTTACATAAAATTCTCCACAGCCATCCTCATCAATCTTAATGTTATACTTTGCATTGCCCAGCGCATCCTTGAAAAACTGCCCTGCAAACTGCTTTCCAATATACATCCGCTTGCTTCCTCCGGTGCTGTCCGACATTACAACTGCAATTCCGGAATTCTTATGCTCCGCATCTCCTTCCCGCGTCCAGCCCACTACATTATAATCATCAAAATAATCGTGCTCCTCACCATATGCAAAGCGCTTTCTTATCTTCATCATCTTGTTAAGCATCGCCTTCTTTGGTGCAATATTATCGTGAGGAATGCCATAGTAATCTCCATAAAACACACATGGATATCCATCCCTTCTGAGAAGAGTAATCGCATAGGCATGGGGCTTAAACCAGTCCTCCACCCATGACTGCAGTGCCTGTCCGGGCTGGGTGTCATGGTTGTCAACAAAGGTAACCGCCTGAATCGGATGCCTGCTGACCAATGTATCATTTAAAATGGATGCCATATTGTAATCGCCATGAGCCTTGGATGCATCGTGGAAATGCATATGGAGAGGTACGTCAAACAGTGACATTTCATAATTCACATTTGCAAGATATCTCTCTAAATGGTTCACATCATAGTGCCAGTATTCACCGACGCAAAACAGGTCTCGTCCGCTTACCTCCCGCATAACCGGCAGCCAGTCCTTATAGAAATAATATCCGATATGCTTTACCGCATCCAGACGTAATCCATGAACGCCGGTCATTTTCAGATACCATTCCCCCCATTTGTAAAGCTCGTCCTTTACCTCCGGATTGTCAAAATCCAAATCCGCTCCCATCAGATAATCATAATTTCCATTCTCTTCGTCTACCGCTTCTTCCCATGTCTTACCCACAAAACGGAATATGGCATTGCGGGTTGCCTGCTGGTCCCAGTCGATTCCGTCAAAATGCGTCCAGTTCCACGTAAAGTCAGAATACTTTCCCTTCCGTCCCGGAAATGTAAACTTAGTCCATCCACAGATAGTCTTCTCATCTCCCACCATCTGGTTCCTGCTGTTGGCATTAAACTCCTCCGCCTGTACCATTTCCGTCTCGTCTGCACCCATTTTATGATTCAAAACAATATCTGCATAAATGTCAATTCCCTTTTTCTGAACCGCCTGAACCATCTCGATATATTCCTTCTTGGTTCCATATTTTGTTGGAATACTCCCCTTCTGGTCAAATTCACCTAAATCATATAAATCATATACACCGTATCCAACATCCTTATCACCGCCGGCGCCCTTATAAGCCGGTGGCACCCAGAGAGAAGTAACACCTAACGTTTTTAATTTGGAAGCCTCCTCCACGATATGTTTCCATAAGCTGTGGTCCGCCGGCAAATACCATTCAAAATACTGCATCATCAATCCATTATTATTCATAAAGGATGTCCTCCCCATATTAGAAAATATACATTTGCACTATTCCTGTCAAATGTACTTATATGTTAAACAGTATATCAAAAACAGCATAAAACTGCAAGGAAGAATCCTGCTTTCCCCACGCCCATTTCCACATTATGTAAACCATCTATGTACCAATCCGTTGAACCTTTCCCTTTTTACTGAATATACTACTAAAAAAGTGTTTGGAGCTATTGATGAAATATAAAAAAATTACAAAATGCTTACTGGCAGCCGTTCTTGTATTTGCCACCGTCCTTACAGCCTGCGCAGGCTGCGGCAAAACAGACAGCAAGCTTACCAAGGTTACCCTAAATGAGGTCGCTCATTCTATCTTCTATGCACCTCAGTATGTTGCCATTGAAAACGGTTATTTTGAAGAGGAGGGAATTGACCTTGAGCTGGTAACCGGATTTGGTGCCGACAAGGTAATGTCTGCACTAATTGCCGGAGAGGCGGATATCGGATTTATGGGGGCAGAGTCTTCCGTGTATTTGTACAGCGAGGGAGCCTCCAATTATGCCGTCAACTTTGCCCAGCTTACCCAGCGTGCCGGTAATTTCCTGGTTGCCAGAGAACCAATTGAGGACTTCACCTGGGATATGATAAAGGGCAAGGAGGTTTTAGGAGGCAGAAAGGGCGGGATGCCGGAAATGGTATTTGAATATATACTGAATAAAAACGGTATTGACCCTGCCACAGATGTAAATATTGACCAGAGCATTGATTTTGGCAGTACTGCCGCCGCATTTTCCGGAGGCCAGGGAGAATTTACCGTAGAGTTTGAGCCTTCCGCAACCGCTCTGGAATCAGCCGGAGAGGGTTATGTTGTTGCCTCCCTGGGTGTGGATTCCGGCTATGTTCCATATACCTCTTACAGTACCACAAAGGAGTATATGGAAGAAAACGAAGAAATCATCCAAAGTTTTACCAATGCACTTCAAAAGGGCATGGAATATGTCAACTCCCATACACCGGCTGAAATAGCAGAGGTAATTGCACCTCAGTTTGAGGATACGGATATCGAAACCATTGAGACCATTGTCACCAGATATTATGAACAGGATACCTGGAAAGACAATCTGGTATTTGAGGAGAGCAGCTTTGACCTGCTGCAGAATATATTGAACAGTGCCGGTGAGCTGGATAACCGGGTTCCTTATGATAAGCTGGTAAACAACCAGTTTGCAAAGGAAGCAGTTTCCGAAAAATAGCCTTCCGAAAGCTTACTGCTATTTTGGAGCAACTAAAGGCGCATCTTATATGGTTCCATATAAGATGCGCCTTAAAGCATTTCATAATATAACTTTCTGTCTCTATTGGTATAAGCCTGTTACAGGCATGTCGCCTTCTTGTCAAAGGCTGAGTTAAATGCATAGAAGTTCTTTGCATCCAAATCATCCTGAATCAGACGCAGACTCTCACCAAATCTCTGGTAATGCACCATTTCACGCTCTCTTAAGAACTTGATAGCATCATAGACATCCGGCTCATCCTTACAAAGCCTTAAGATATTGTCATAGGTTAAACGAGCCTTCTGTTCAGCCGCCATATCCTCGTGAAGGTCGGTAATCGGGTCTCCTGTTGACTGGAGCGTTGCCGTTGAAAAAGGCACACCGCTGGCAGACTGCGGCCAGATACCAATGGTATGGTCCACATAGTACTGATAAAAACCAGAATCTTCAATTTCCTTCATGGAGAGATTCTTTGTCAGCTGGGTCACGATGGTGGATACCATCTCCTCATGCCCTAATTCTTCTGTGCCGATATCCGTCAATACGCCGATAACCCGGTTATCCGGCATTGCATAACGCTGGGAAAGATACCTGGTAGATGCTCCTTTTTCTCCATCCGGTCCGCCAAGCTGGCTCATGATTGCCATGGCAAGCTTTGCATTGGTTGATTTAATATTGACCGGATACTCTAACATTTTCATATAAGTCCACATTAACAATCACATCCTTTCTGCCATGGCCATGGTTCATTTCCCCATGTCCAGTAATCATCGCTATGCACGCCATAAATTGTAATCGGCTCAAAGCGTTTCTGATAAACAGAAACCGCCTCTAAGAAAGTATGATGATAGTCATGATATGTCTTTAGCGCACAAGGACAATCCGGATGCGTATCCAGGTAAAGTGCCAATTCAATAATAGCAAAATTTGTGCTCTGAATCAGCTTAAATAAATCTTCTTTGCACATATTTTCCATAATCAGCACCTCACTCCACAAAAGATTAAGTTCAGCTCTTTGAATATGGTTCCCTGCATCAAACCGCAATCAGCGTCATACAGTTCCCCCCACTGTTGCCATGGAACATATGCCATTACAACCGGAAAACGGTCACCAAGCTTCTCCATCGGGTCATCCTGATGGCAGTTTTTCTTTGGCACTGCTTTGCAGACACACTCTACCTCCATGCCCCTGCCAGCATTGTCACGCATCATTCGTCTCTGTCTGTCAGCACATGGTCTTTCACTGTTATTGCTATTTACCCTGTTACGGGAGTCTCCACATGTTCTGCAGCCCTGGTTCATAGAATTTTGAAAATATCTTCCATTGGAAGTATTCATATTACAATAAGGTTCCAAAAAAATTCTCCTTATTCCCTTTGTATACTTCATAGTATGTTGAATTTCCGCAAAATGTGACAAGACTGCCCCCGGGTTTTTCTTATTCTATTTTTTCTTTTTTATTTTTCCTTTTCCATAAACACAACTGCCAGCATTCCCGGACCTGTATGGGTCCCTATAATCGGTCCTATCTTTGTAATATGGATATTTTCCGCCTTCGTCCGCTCCAGCAGCTTCTCCTTTAGCTCCAGCGCCCGCTCTTCGGCATCACCGTGCCCGATAAATACAGTATGCTCCTCCTCATCCATTGTATCATTTATCTTGGAAATCATATATTCCACGCTTTTCTTATTTCCGCGGACCTTATTCTCCACATAAAGCTTTCCCTCATCATCCACACTGATAATCGGTTTAATTTTAAGAGCGCTTCCCAGCATAGCTTCCGCAAAGGAAAGTCTGCCGCCCCTCTGTAAATGGAACAAATCATCTACCGTAAACCAGTGTGCCACCCTGTTCCGGTTTGTGATAACCCACTGCTCCAGCTCATCAAGGGATAAGCCCTCCTCCTTCTTCAAAGCCGCCAGATAGACAAAATAGCCCTGTCCCGCCGAAGCACACAGCGAATCCACCACACGGATGCTTCTCTCCGGAAAATCCTCCTGCAGCATATCCTTTGCAATCAGTGCAGACTGGTATGTTCCACTCATACCGGAGGTAAAACAGATATACAGAATATCTTCTCCCTTTTCCAGTATCGGGGTGAAAAATTCCACATAATTTACCGGATTAATCTGGGACGTCACCGACTTTTTCCCCTGCTTTAATGCTTTATAAAAGTCTTCCGTCGTCATGTTTCTCTCATCCGGATAATGCAGAATCTCCTCTCCGTCCAGAGTAAATGCCATAGGCACAACGGCAATGCCGTACTTTTCCACTAAATCCATTGGTAAATCAAGGGTTGCGTCACTTGCTAACGTATAACTCATATCTTTGCCTCCTAATTATTTGTAATCCTTTTATACCAGAAGTTCTTCTTCATCCGGAATTACTTTTCTCAATACTTTGTACAGGGTATCCACATCCACCGGCTTTGCCAGATGCGCCTGCATACCCGCCTTCAGGGATTCCTCCACATCCTCCTCATAGGTGTTTGCCATGAGACCGATTATCGGTATCTCCTCACCGTCCTCTTTACCGGAAATCCGTATGCAGCGGGTCGCCTCACGTCCATCCATGAAAGGCATATGCACATCCATCAGCACTGCGTCATAGGTAAACGCCGGCTGTGAAACAAACTGGATGACTGCCTTCTTACCGTTATCCACCACATCCACAGTAAATCCAACCACCTCTAACACTGCCCGTATGGCATCCTGCCCCATCTCGCTGTCCTCTGCCAGTAAAATCCGCTTCCCGGTAAAATTGCCGGCAGCCGGCGACATTTTTTTCTTAACCGGCTTATTCTGTACCTCTTCCTGCAATTCAAAGGGGAGGGTAAAATAAATCTTTGTGCCTCCGGCATTCACATCCATTCCAATCTGCCCGCCCATCAACTGAATCACTCTTGCTGCAAGGGACAAATCAAAATGCTGCTCTTCCACGACACCATGCTCCGTATCCCTGGTAAAGCCAAAGATACTCTCCTTCATTTTCTCGGTCATCCCATTCCCCGTATCCTCAATAATAAAACGGATATATACAGTTTTATTATCCACCGCCATCTGCTTTGCGGTAAAACAGATTTGTCCGGAAATCGGTGTATAGGAAATAGCATTATTTATCAGATAGCAGACTGCCTGGTGGAGACGGATTTCATCTCCTAACAGCTGCTTATACTGGCAGTAGCACTGCGTTGTAAACTGTACATTCTTCTTTTCTATCTTTTCCCGCACTGCAATGTCTATGCGGTTTAAGAAATTCTCCAGACGGAACGGCTGTTTCGCAATGGTAATGGCATTGTTGTCCACCTTTACCGTCTCTAACAGGGAATCCATAACCTGCATCATATGCTCCGCATAGTCGTCAATGTTGGCGAGGCATTCCAGCAGACGTTCCTCATTCTTATATACCTGCCTTGCCACACTGGACATACTGATTATACCACTCATTGGCGTCCGGATTTCGTGGGAAATATTAGCAAGCACCTGTCCCTTCAGCTCAGCGGAGGAACGGGCTGCCATCAGGGAATCCCGAAGCTGCCGGTACTCCTCTATCTGGCTGCTCCTCACCTGCTCCACATCCTGAAATAAAATATAGGCGGTCACTTCTTTATTCGTATTCTGCTCAAATAAAATCTTCCCATTCATACAGTGATAGCTGCCCTCATGGGTACGGTACCGGAAGTCAATCTCCTTTTTTGTTTCCCCGTTCATATATGCATTCTGTAAAAAATTAATATCAAAGCACTCCAAAAACTTCTGCTTATCATCCAGATGTACCTTGGAGAGCCATTTTAACACAAAATCCAGACTGTAAGAATACCTGTTGTCCACATCCACCGTAAACAGATTATAAAAAGCATCCCGGCGTATTTCCACCGCAATCATGTCCTTATACAGCATCTGCATGGCAAACACAAATTTTTTCTCAATGGATTCCCGCTGGCGCATTATCTGGGAATCTGTCTGCTTTTGCAGCGTCAGCACATAGGCGCTGCGGTTATCCTGGGCTTTCACTCTGGATGCACTTACATGAAAGGAATCCTCTAAATACGGCAGATACATGGCACTTTCTATAAATTCCTGCTCCTTTAGCCTTAACAGCAGACAATCCTTACATGGTACATCCTCTCCCCGGATTGCCTTATAACACAAATCTCCTATTTTGATATTGGGATACGCATCCTTTGCATAATTGTTCACATACTGAATGCGGTATTCTTCATCCACCATATAAAGCATGGTCCGGGTCATGGTGCTTGCCAGCTTAAACAGCCTCCAGTCACTTTCCCCTACAATTTCCTTAAAAAACTGTTTTATAAGCATCTCATTCATCAGCTTAAACAGGATATGCAGTGCCTTGACCTCTTCCTCAGTGAGCTCCTTAATGTACTCCCAGCCCAGTACCATATAGCCAATACTGTTTCCATGGTTGGTCATCCGGTATTCCACAACCGCCTCATAGCCAAGCTCCTGATAGCGCTTCTTTTCTTCCGGCGGCAGCACGGTGGTCGCCCTGGCAACATATAGATTTTCCTCGTCAAAATGATACCTCTCCTCCATAAAATCTATATATTCCTTCAATCCGGAAAATCTTTTCCGGTCCCGGCTTTCCCATTCAAACACAATCTCCGGAAGCATAATATCCTCCTCATAATGGATGATATACATGCTGTCAATCTCTAATTCGTTTATGATGCGTTCCATAGTCCGCTCAATTCCCTTGGAAATGGTAGAGCTATGCAATAAATCTTCTATTAAATCTGTTTCTAATAACCCCATACGCCCAACTTCTTTTCATAAAAATAATCGCTTCAGTAAATTCGCACTCGCTAAGTGTTCATATTACACCACAAGGGTATATATTCTCACTAAGCTCCTGCTTCGCACTCGCTAAGTGTTCATATTATATCACACTTTACTATTTTTGAATACTCTTAAAACATTTACTTTGTAACAGTTCAGCCTTGAATGTCAGTACACAGGCTGTGATTTTGACAAAAATGATTTCCAGAGGAGGGGTATTCGTGTCCGTTGGTACTTAGCGAGGCTTTTTCGAGCTTAGTACCATTACGCACACGATTAAGTGCAAACGTCCCCGAATCGGAATCATTTTGTCAAAACCACAGACGTCTGGCAACTAAAAGCTGAACTGTTACTTTACTTTTACTAATCTGTAAGTTTACTTGAGTTTCCGCAAATTGTAATCCAAAAATGAATATAGTTTTCCAAAGTGCCAA
>UQXF01000023.1 GCA_900544905.1 uncultured Clostridium sp. | reverse complement strand
GATGACGTCGAGTCTCGTGGGCTCGGAGATGTGTATAAGAGACAGATAATATACCTATGCAGCATACGATTGAACTTATGAAAAATACAAATCAGTTACAGGAGAAAGTTGTAGATTTTATTAAAAATGCAGATTTGTATATGGATAACTTTGAGTTTGTTGATATGAATAAAATACAGCTGAAGGTTAATGAGGGTGATGAAAAACCAGAAGAGAGGGTGCTTGATATACCAGAAAATATTATGGACCAAATTAGACTGGTTTCCACATATAAAGGAGTTCATGTACCAAGTATGTTATTTGATTCTACAGGAACAAAGAAAATTGCAGCTATTGCCAGTTATGTCATAGAAGCATTGGAACAAGGCAGAATTTTAGTTGTAGATGAACTGGATAGTAGTGTTCATTTTAAACTTACCAGGGCAATTGTTGCAATGTTTAATAATGAACTGAATACGAGTGCACAGTTGATATTTACAGTACATGATATTAATCTTATGGATTGCAAGAGAATGTTCCGGAAGGAACAAATATGGTTTGTTCATAAGGATGAAGATGGTGTATATGTATATTCACTTGCTGACTTTACAGCACAGCAGGGGGTGAGAGATACAACGAATGTTATGGAAAAATATAGAAAGGGTGCTCTTGGAGCATTGCCTGATCCAGAGTTGATTAACTCTTTGCTTAGTATTAAAGGTGATGTAAAGGGGGATGATGCCGATGCCAAATAAGCTCCCTAAGCTTTATGATAAGCATAAAATTTGTATCATCTGTGAGGGTAATGAGGAATATCAGTATCTTAAACGTTTGAAAGATTTAAGAGTGTGGAATCAACAATATGAAATCTCATTGGTCAATGCTGGTGGTAATGGAAATATCCCGGCGAGATATCAGGATCGATACCAAAATGGAGCAGACGAACTTGTACTTGTTTTCTGTGACACGGAAAAGAAACCTCATGAGCAGTATGAGGATATAAAGAGAAAGATTAATGAGTTTCATGGTGTGGATAATGCTGCAGATAAAGTGATTATGTTTGGTAATCCCTGCACAATGCAGATTATATCAAAGCATTGGACTGATAAAAATTTGAAATCTCCGGCAAAGCTAGTAAACTCTCCGCTGATTAAGGAATATACCGGGGTGGAGAATTACAAAGGAAGGGCAGACCAGATTAAACAGATTATGGAACATGTTACTGTGGAAAATTATGTGGATATGTGCCAGCGGTTGATAAATTTAGAATCGGACGATTCTGTTATTGGTAGCAGTAATTTTGGAAAATTTATAAGGCTATTTGAAAGTGATGATACTAGGTGGATTGAGGAAATTATGGGATAGCATTTAGTATTGACATTACGCATAACACTTCTGAATCTGACTAAGATAAGAATAGAATTAATGAAAAAAATGTTATTTATTCTGACAGAGAATGGTTATGAAAGTATAATATCCATATTAATGAGCGAAGTATCAGATTTTGCTGGAGAAAATGAGCGAAGTTTTATCAAAGAATAATTACAAATAAAGTGAGTGCCAAACGCATTAAAAAATATCAGGATAGTGCCCAGAGCGATTAAAACTCAATCGGACCATGCTCTTTTTCAAATTGTGCAACATGTTTTTTCATAAGAACTTCTATTTCGCGGTTGGCAGAGCGGGCATTATATTCCGCTGCAAGGTGAAATTTCTTTAATAATTCTAAATCTATTCGTAATGTAAATTTTGATATGTTTGATTGCATTATTGTTCCTCCATAAATGACTACTTGTATTTATTATAAGTTTGTAAGAATGACAAATAGCTGTTTGACGGCAAAGTGACGTCATGAAAATTTAATCCAAGTTAAATAAATATAGCATTTTGTTTAGGAGTATTGGAGTGTTAGAATATTGCTTTTGATATGCTTTCCCAAAAGATTTTGATGCCGTCATCCTGCCGTCAATTTAGTTTTTGGCAACAGGATGACATTATAATGAAGACATATAAATTGCAAGGAGGATTTGTATGTCGTTCCAATTATCTAAATTTACTATACGGACAGATTCTGTTTTGTTAAAGAAGTTTCAATTTGTTGCTGCTTATAACGGACATTCAGCAAATCATGAAATAGAACTTTTGATGAAAAACATGTTGCTGAATTTGAAAGAGAGCAGAGTGTGTTGGAAACAAAACAAATTGTCTGAGTACATAATTTGGAATTATATTGTAATATTTTGTTGCAATGGGCAGAAATTCTCTTGCCGCTATATTATTTTTATAGAAAGAGGACAAAGAATGAATGCATTTACCAGAGTTTTAAAAAGATTGGATATTGACAGCCTGGTTTCTTATTATCTGTATGGTGTGGAGCCTTTTGAAAAAAACGCAGAGGATTATACGGAAAGGCTTAATTTATCCTATGATGAGTTGTTTGCAAAGATGAAAGAGCTGTTTCTGGATATAGATTGTGAAAATGAGGATTTGGCTAATGCAGTGAGCATATTTGGTTCTATACACGGTGAGGTTCATTTTCAGGTGGGGCTGCTAATTGGTTTTCAGTTGTATAAAAGGATGGAGCAGGGGTATCTTAATCTGCATGAAGAGAATTTACTAAATGGTGTTTTGAAATTTATAGCGCCGGATGGTAATTGGCACAAAAACGATACTTCTTTTTTGGAAGATTTTTTGGAAAAGAGAATGCAGGAAGCATTAGAACCGTCATCTGTATCGAATGAACAATATCAGGAGGCTTTAAAGAAACAGAAGGAGAGCCTAGAGCAGCTGGAGGAATGTGATTTAAATGAGGAGCAGAGGGAGAAGGTAGAGCAGGTTCTTTTAACCAGCCAGACCTTGAATGTGGAGTATGGAAAGGCGGCTTATAAGCAAGGCTACATGGATGCATATAAACTTTTGACGGAATTGAAGCATATACAATAAGCTGTAAGTATAAAAGGAATTATAATAAGGAACAATCGTCTTGAAGAGAGCAGCTCTTTTTACGACGGTGGTTCCTTTTTTCAATTGTTTTTGAGAGAATGTAAGGACAAAGAAAGTTTACTACTGACCGATATGTGGTATATCAATGGTTGGGCTGAAAGTGTAGTTCTTTACCATAAGGCGGAGGGCTTTCCGTTACGAGGAAAGGAAAATGAAGAAAACAGGGTTTTATATTGTCAAAAACAAATTTTTTGAAGATATGACAGCCCCATATTTTAAAGGAAATAAGGCAGGAAAAGACCACATTATAACAAGAATGGATAAAACCACTTGACAATTTTTTGCATAAATTCTATAATAGCGCATATAATCCCAGTAAGCATATAGGTTAATAGGGAAAAGAAAATAGGAGGATGAAGCTATGAGTCAGATTAAAGAAAGTGCATTAGAGTTAGTTGGAGGAACTCCAATATTGAAACTGAACCGTTACACAGAAAAGGCAGGGGTTAAGGATGCTGTTATCCTGGCAAAGCTGGAATACCTGAATCCGGCGGGCTCCGTGAAGGACCGTATTGCACTTGCAATGATTGAAGATGCAGAGAAGAAGGGGCTGCTGAAGCCGGGGGCAACCATTATTGAGCCGACATCCGGAAATACCGGAATCGGGCTTGCAGCTGTTGCAGCAGCAAAGGGATATAAGACAGTTCTCACATTGCCGGATACCATGAGTGTGGAGAGACGCAATTTGTTAAAGGCTTACGGGGCAGAGCTGGTATTGACAGAGGGAGCCAAGGGTATGAAGGGAGCCATTGCCAAGGCGGAGGAACTGAAGGAATCCACTCCGGGCGCTGTTATTCTCGGTCAGTTTGTCAATCCTGCTAACCCGGAGATACACAAAAATACAACCGGTCCGGAGATTTGGGAGCAGACTGATGGAAAGGTTGATATTTTTGTTGCCGGTGTGGGGACCGGAGGAACGGTTACCGGTGTCGGTGAATATTTGAAATCAAAGAATCCGGATGTAAAAGTGGTAGCGGTAGAGCCGGCATCCAGTCCGGTATTATCCCAGGGTACAGCCGGTGCACATAAGATACAGGGTATCGGTGCAGGTTTTGTTCCGGAGGTATTAAATACAAAGATTTATGATGAAGTAATTACAGTGGAAAATGAGGATGCATTTGCAGAGGGCAGAGCCTTTGCGGTCAGTGAGGGTATTCTGGTTGGAATCTCCTCCGGTGCGGCATTAAAGGCGGCATCCGTTCTGGCAGCAAGACCGGAAAACAAGGGTAAGAATATTGTAGTGCTGCTGCCGGATTCCGGTGACCGCTATTTATCTACACCGTTATTTAATAACTAATGCATTTTGTTGAGAATCCCATCCGCTGTCACGCCGGGATGGGTTAAATACAGGCGGCAGATTTGAGAGGCAAGTTCTTCACTGATATTGTTGTGGCTGGCAATGTCGGTGACGGATTTGCCTTTATCTGTTTCCTTCATGACGGTAACAATAATATCCCGGATATCCTTTTTGGATAGGGTGCGCAGATTGGCGCTGGTGGCTGTTTCCGATAAATCAATGTGGGTAATCTCGAAGCTTCCGTCATCTGCTATCTGGATGGCTGCCATAGTTACCGGCAGGGTAAAACGTCGTGGACCGCAGCTCCCCGGATTTAGCCAAACCTGGTTATGGATTTGTTTTTCCTCATATTTATGGGAATGTCCATAAATGACGAGGTCGCAGTCGCTGATATCCTCGGTTATCTGCTTTTGATTGTGAATCATGAATATTTTTATGCCGTAGAGCTCTAACCGTAATGTGTCGGGAATGGCATCCGCCCAATTTTTATCTGCATTTCCTCTGACAACATAGGTTTTGGCGATTGTTTCTAACTGGTCAATGATTTGTTGGGAGTTGATATCACCGCCGTGCAGAATAATATCACAGTCCGCTAATGCTTTCTTGACCGGTTCCCTCAATAATCCATGTGTATCGGATATAACGCCAATTTTAGCCATAAATATGCCCTCCTTATATATTGGGGTTGTGCTGCCTGTCACCCGTAACGGTACAGAAGCAGTGTAACATGAATGGTTATAGTGTAGCATACCGCCTTGGATTTTGCCACCGCAAAGATATGAAAAAGCCGGATATCTCTTTTCTCATTTATCCTTGATAAACATAGTAAGCCTATGGTAAACTGGGTTATATGGAGGTGCATGAGTTATGAAGATTTCTACAAGGGGACGTTATGCCATTCGTGTATTGCTGGACCTGTCCGAACACGATACGGGCGAATATATACCTTTATGTGATGTTGCAAAAAGACAGGAGATATCGGAAAAATATTTGGAGGCGATAGTATCACTGCTGGTTAAGAATGATTTTCTGACTGCCTTAAGGGGAAAGGGCGGGGGCTACAAGCTGACCAGAAGACCGGAGGAATACAGTATCGCCAGTATATTAAAGATAACAGAAGGATCCTTTGCACCGGTTGCTTGTCTGGAACATACACCGAACCAGTGTGAGAGGGTGGCATATTGCAAAACCCTGAAGATGTGGGAGGGATTACAGCGGCTTGTGGAGGACTACTTTGAGAATATTACGATTCAGGATTTGCTGGATAATGACCCGGGAGCGGATAATTATATTATTTGATTCATAAGAGAGAAGGAAAACGAACATGGATAAATATTATGAAGAAGAAATGAACCGGATAGAGAAAAAATTGGAAAAAGTGAGACCGTTCCTGTCTCTTCCCGGCAGACCGGACTGGATGAGAGATGATGATGGACTTATGCGGATTTATAATAATTTTTCGGAATTGAAACGCAGGGGAAGGCTGACGTATGCGTGCATTGTACAGGCGAATGTGCTTTTGTTTGAAGAGGGAGCACAGAACCACCCGGCTTCTGTCATTTATACACAGGACGTTGCAGGCAGGTCAAATCCTGAAATTCTGGTTTCTCTTGCGAATGAATTGTACCAGTATAAATCACAGTTTATTTTAAAGGCACCCCGTAATATGCGGAAAGCGGTTAAGCATCTTAAGAGTGAATATGACCGGGGGCCGGAATATATTGACTTTTCAAAAAAGAAGGAATATCCCTTCAATGTGTGTCTGACTACGGTAATGATTTACCGGGAGCATTTAATTGAACATAAGCTTGATGAGCGGATTTATCCGGTTTTGTATCTTCCGGACAAGCCCGAAGTGGTTATGCTGGTTCCGGAGACAAGACTAGATGGAGGCGGCATATGTTTTGCATAAGTGTGAGCTTTAAGAAAACGCCGCTGGATATCAGGCAGAGGTTTGCTTTTTCATGGGAGGAGCAGGAAAGCTTTTTAAGGAATTTAATGCAGAGGGAGATAATAACAGGGGGAGTTATGGTATCCACCTGCAACCGCAGTGAAATCTATTTTACTGGAGAAGAAAATCCGATAGGGCTTGTGGAAAAGGAATTGTCTTCGTGGAAACAGATAGAGACAGGGCTGATAAAAAAATACTGTCTTTATTATACGGACGCAGGAGCGGTACGGCATCTTTTCAAGGTTGCCTGCGGGCTGGATTCCATGGTGTTAGGGGAGGATGAGATTCTCCACCAGGTGAAGGAGGCGTATTTGTTTGCCAATAACCATGGATATACCAACAGTGATTTGAATATTATATTTCAGGGGGCATTTAACTGTGCGAAGCTGTCCAAATCCAGTACAAGGCTGTCTAATACGCCGGTGTCCATTGGCACACTGACTGCAAATACAGTGGAGAATTATCTGTGTGAGGAAAGGCAGCAGAGGGCTGGATGGGTTTTAGTGATTGGCGCCACAGGTAAAATCGGCTCCATTGTGGCAAAGGATTTGACAGCCAAGGGAATTTCGGTAATTGGAACTAGCAGAAAACACCATACACAGGATGGAATTTTTCTGACGGATAATATAGAATGGGTGGATTTTGAAAGCCGGTATGACTATGTACAGCAGGCGGACGCTATCGTCAGCGCTACGGCGAGCCCGCATTATACGCTGACCCTGGAGGAATTTCAGAAAAAGACGGAACAGGGGAAAAGACAACTTTTAATTGATTTGGCGGTACCCTATGATATGGATAAGGAAATCGGAAAGCTTTCCGGGATAACCCTGCTGGACATGGATTATTTCAAGGCGCTTTCAAAGGAAAACCGCAATATCAGGTTAGGAGAGCTGGATAAGGCAGAGCAGATTTTGGAGGAGTGTGCAGAGGAGGTTTTAAAAAAGCTGTATCTGCGGGATTTTAAAGAGAAAATGGGGACAAGGTACGAGGAGGAATGGTTCCGGAAAATGACCTGCTATCTCAGGGAGGTACTGGACAGTGAACCATTTTTTGAGGTGCTTCAAAGGATATATGATAAGGAAGAAGGAGATAAGTAAATGGCATATTTTCCGTTTATGGTGGATATCAAAGGGAGACGGTGCCTTGTGGCTGGCGGTGGCGGCATAGCTCTTCACAAGGTTCAGATTCTGCTTGGCTTTGAGGTGGATATCAGAGTGGTTGCGCCGGAGATATGTGAGGAATTGAAGGCACTGGGTGGAACTGCACTGGAGCTTGTGGAACGGGAATTTCTTGACGGCGATGTGGAGGATGCGGATTTTGTCATTGCCGCAACGGATAATGAGACGCTCAATTACCATATTTCGGACTTGTGCCGGCGAAGGAGGATACCAATCAATGCGGTGGATATGAAGGAGGCGTGTTCCTTCATTTTTCCAGCGCTGATTCAGGATAAGGATTTGCTGGTAGCCATATCCTCCGGCGGGCAGAGCCCGGCAGCGGTCTCCTTTGTAAAGAATAAAATAAGGGAGAGCATGCCGGACTATTATGGCGAAATGATGGAGCAGCTTGGAGAGTACAGGGACTTTGTTTTGGAGCATGTGGACACTGCCGGGAAGAGAAAAGAGATATTTTACCGGCTGCTGGAATATGGCGATTCCCATGGCGGAAGGATACCGGAAACACTGGTACGGGAAATGGTACAAAGTGTGAATGAGGGAGATGAAAATGGTGCAGAAAATTAGAATCGGGACACGGGGCAGTGCACTTGCCCTGATACAGACGGACCAGGTAATCCGGGCGCTTCATGAAAGGTATCCGGAGCTGGAGACAGAGAGGGTGGTTCTCCGGACGAAGGGAGACAGGATATTAGACAAGCCGCTTCTCGATTTTGGCGGGAAAGGAGCATTTATCACTGAGTTTGAGGAGGCTCTTTTGGACGGAAGAATTGATTTGGCAGTGCACAGTGCAAAGGATATGCCCATGGAATTGGCGGACGGGCTTGCCCTTGCGGGAACCCTGCCAAGGGCAGATGCCAGGGATGTGCTGGTAATGCGGAAGGGAGTGCAGCTTAGCCGGTCTGCTTTTGCAGAGAACGAGGTACAGCATGGGAGAAGCCTCCGGGAAACGGGAGATATGGAAGAGGAAACGAAGGCTTCCGGGCTTGTCATCGGAACGGGTAGCCTTAGAAGACAGTTTCAGCTAAAGAGACTTTTCCTGGGTGCCGTCTGTGTAAATATTCGGGGTAATGTACAGACCCGTCTGCAAAAAATCCTGGAGGGGCAGTGTGACGGAGTCATCCTTGCGGCAGCGGGACTGGAGCGGCTGGGCTTGCTGGAGGAAAAGGAATTTGACTACCGTTGTTTTTCCTATGAGGAAATGCTGCCCGCAGGGGGACAGGGCATTATTGCTGTGGAGAGCAGACAGGAAGAGAGCATTATGGAACTGGTGAAGGGCATTTCCGATGGGAATGCATATATGGAGCTGGAAACGGAACGGAGGGTGTTGCGGTTACTGGATGCGGGCTGCCATGAAGCAGTTGGAGTCATGGCGCAGATAGAAGGTGACCGGATATTCCTTAAAATGCTTCGGGAGAAAAACGGAATTATCACTGGCAGACAGGGACAGGATATGGTTGTAAACCGTCTGAGGCTGGCGGATACCCTTGTGGGACAGGAAAGATAAAGGCAGAAAAAGATGGGAAAAGTATATTTAGTAGGGGCAGGTCCCGGAGATGCGGGACTGATTACCGTAAAGGGTCTGGAAAAACTAAAGGAATGTGATGCCGTTGTATATGACAGGCTGGCTTCCGATGAACTGTTACACTATGTGAAGCCGGAGTGTGACAAAATATATGTGGGAAAGCAGGCGGGACAGCACTGCAAAAAGCAGGATGAGATTAATGAAATACTGGTGGAATCCGCAGGAACCTATAGGACAGTGGTGCGTTTAAAGGGAGGGGATTCCTTTGTATTTGGACGGGGAGGCGAAGAAATCGAAGCTCTCTGCCGTCACGGTATTCCCTATGAGGTGATTCCGGGAATTACCTCTGCGGTGGCAGTTCCGGAATGCGCAGGTATCCCGGTTACCCACCGTGGGGTAAGCAGGAGCTTCCATGTGATTACCGGGCATACAAAAAACTCTGTGGGCAGCCCGGATTACGATTATGAAACGCTGGCAAAAAATGAAGGAACCCTGGTATTTTTGATGGGACTTTCCAATCTGGGAGAAATTGTAAAGCAGCTGATAGAGGCAGGAAAACCGGCGGATACCCCGGTAGCGGTTATTTCAGAGGGAACCACACAGCGTCAGAGAGTAGAAAGAGGAACCCTTTCCGATATTGAGGATAAGGTTAGGAAAAGCGAAATGGTAAGCCCGGCAGTTATTGTGGTAGGAGATACGGCGGAATACCGGTATCTGTACCACAGGGATTGTAAACGGGCGGGAATTACTGCAACTGCACCCTTGAGGAACAAATTAGGGCGTGGTTTGGAGGCACTTGGCATACAGCCTGTACCCGTCTGCAATATGGAGGTGGTTCCCACAGGGGAACTGGAAAAGCTGGATGGGGAGCTTGCACATTTAAACCGGTATCAGTGGGTGATGTTTACCAGCCAGAATGCAGTCCAGCTGTTTTTTGCAGAAATGAAGCGTTGCAGCATTGATATACGAGCATTAGGCAGTCTGCGGTTTGCAGTCATAGGCAGTGGAACTGCGGATGCACTTTGGAAGCAGGGAATCCGGGCAGACTTCATACCCTCCCGGTATACAGTGCCGGTGCTGGCTCGGGAGTTCGCAGATGTTGTAAAACCGGGTGAGAAGGTGCTGATTCCAAGGGCAGTCCAGGGAAGTCCGGAGCTGCCTGCCATTTTGTCGGAGCGTGGAATTGCCTATGAGGATATCCCCATTTATGATGTGGCGGGAACCCTGACAAAGAACATAAGCTGTCTGGACAGCCTGGATTATCTGATGTTTGTCAGTGCCTCCGGTGTGAGGGCATTTTTTGGAGAGCTTAGAAAACAGAAGGTGATTCTGCCGGAGAAGATAAAGCTTGCCTGTATCGGAAGGTCGGCACAGGAGAGACTGCTAAAGGAATATGGCAGGGCAGACGTGGTGGCTGGAGTCAATGATGTGGAAGGACTGTTAGAGGCAGTAAAGGAGTATGAATTGCATTGTGGAAAGTAAGGTACAAGTATTGCTGAAGACAGAAGGAAAACGGAGGTGGTAATTCATGATGCGCATGAGAAGATTACGTGTAAATGAAGCGATGAGAAGTCTGGTGAGAGAAAACAGCGTCAGCAAAAATGATTTGGTCTATCCGGTTTTTGTCATAGAGGGAGAAAACATCAAAAATCCTGTGGATTCCATGCCGGGCATTTACCAGTGGTCCATAGACCGGTTTGAAGAGGAGCTTGAACGGATACGGGCATCAGGAATCAAGGCGATTCTGATTTTTGGAATACCGGAGCATAAGGACGAAAAGGGCAGCGAGGCGTATAATGATGAGGGCATTACCCAGCGGGCAATCCGCCACATTAAAGAAAAGGCGCCGGAACTGCTGGTCATTGCCGATGTGTGTCTCTGTGAGTATACCTCCCATGGACATTGCGGTCTTATCTGCGGGCAGGAGATATTAAATGATGAAACGCTGGTACTGCTTGGAAGGATGTCAGTCAGTCTGGCAAAGGCAGGCGCCGATATCATTGGACCGTCAGATATGATGGATGGCAGGGTGGAGTATATCCGGAATGCGCTGGATGAGAACGGTTTCCAGAATACAATGATTATGGCATACAGTGCGAAGTTTGCCTCCGGATATTATTCGCCGTTCCGGGATGCGGCACATTCCGCCCCGTCCTTTGGAGACCGGAAAACCTACCAGATGGACCCTGCCAACGGAAAAGAGGCGGTGCGGGAATGTGAAAATGATATTCTGGAAGGGGCAGATATTATTATGGTGAAGCCTGCCCTTGCCTATCTGGATGTGGTGAAGGATGTGTCTTACCGCACAGACTATCCGATTGCGGTTTACAATGTAAGCGGTGAATATTCCATGGTGAAGGCTGCCGCCATAAACGGCTGGATAGACGAAAAACGGATTGTGATGGAGAACATGATTGCCATGAAGAGAGCCGGAGCCAAGATTATTATTACATATCATGCGTTGGATGTGGCAGAGTGGTTAGAGGAATAGGGAGTGCAGTCTATGAGGAAAGTGTATTTTTATCTTCCGGATTTTTATGTGAATTTTCATCTGATAACCACGCTGGATGATATGATGAAAAAGTCACCGGAGCTGTTTTTTGATGATATAAAGATTGGTGCGGCTTATGGATGCTTTCCGGGGAGTATATGGAATGGCGGGCGTGTTGTGCTGGGAAGCTGCACAAAACAGGATATGCAATATGCAATCAGTGAGCTGAACGACCGGGATATTGCGGTGCGGTATACCTTTACTAATCCTTTGCTGGAAAAGCATCATTTACTCGACACGTTTTGTAACCTGTGCATGGAATTAGGCGACAACGGTAAAAATGAGGTTCTGGTAAACTCTCCGGTTTTGGAGGGATTTATACGGAAAACCTATACCGGCTATGCAATCCTGTCCTCCACAACAAAATGTATCAGCGATGTGGAAGGAATACAGAGGGAGCTGGAGAAGGATTATGCGCTGGTGGTGCTGGATTCTGCCATGAACAATACAGAAGAATTGTTTGCATTGCAGCATAAGGAAAAAATTGAATTGATTGCAAATCACTACTGCCAGGATAATTGCCCGAAGCGTAAGGCGCATTATGATGCAGTGGGCAGATGCCAGCTGGAATTTTCAGAGGTGGACTTTCCGGACTGTGGTAACATCAACAGGGATTTCTTCCAGATTATGAAAAACAGCTCTTTTATTACAACGGATGCTATATTCGGGAAATATAGGAAGGCTGGTTTTGTCAATTTTAAACTGGACGGCAGAGGATTTAACAAATATAAGGTGCTGGAAAGCTTTCTCTATTATCTGGTAAAGCCGGAGCACAGAGATGAAATGCGGTTATATCTTTTGAGGAAGCTTTATAAGTAAATGAGAAAATGAAAAGGTATCTGCCGGCATTTGCGGCAGATAAGAAAATGGAGTTGTGTTATGAGTAAGTCAGATGTTTTATTTGAAAAATCAAAAAAAATGATGCCGGGCGGTGTAAACAGCCCGGTTCGTGCTTTTTTGGCAGTAAAACGGAATCCGTTGTTTATTGACCATGCAAAGGGCTCAAAAATCTTTGATGTGGATGGGAAAGAATACATTGATTATGTCTGCTCCTGGGGACCGGGAATCTTAGGACATGCGGATGACAGGGTCATAGAGGCGGTAAAAAAAGCATGTGAAAAGGGGCTGACCTTTGGTGCACCCACTGAGAAGGAATACATTTTGGCAGAGCTGGTTCAGAAAATGATGCCTTCCATGGAGATGCTGCGGCTGGTAAATTCGGGAACCGAGGCGGTGATGAGTGCAATCCGTGCCGCAAGAGGGTTTACCGGAAGAGATAAAATTGTAAAATTCCGGGGATGTTATCATGGACATTCCGATGGTCTGCTGGTAAAAGCGGGTTCCGGGGCATTGACCCAGTCCGTGCCGGACAGTCTTGGCATTCCAACGGACTATACAAGAAATACACTGGTTGCAGAGTATAACGATACCGCTTCTGTGGAGAAATTATTTTCCCGGTATGGAGAGGATATTGCGGCAATTATTGTGGAGCCAGTAGCTGCCAATATGGGGGTTGTGTTACCGGAGAAGCATTTTCTGGAGGATTTAAGAAGGATTGCAGACCGGTATCAGTCCCTGTTGATTTTTGATGAGGTAATTACAGGCTTTCGGTTATCGCTTGGAGGCGCACAGGAATACTTTGGTGTGAAACCAGATTTGACTACGCTGGGTAAAATCATTGGCGGTGGTATGCCGATGGCGGCCTATGGCGGCAGAAGGGATATTATGGAGGTGGTAGCACCGCTGGGGGGCGTGTATCAGGCGGGAACCCTGTCCGGAAATCCAATTGCCACCACGGCAGGTATTGAGACACTGAAAATCCTGATGGAAGAAAACGACAGGGGACTCTATGAGAAGCTTGCAGAGAGTACGGGGCAGCTTGCAGATACAGTAAGGGATGCCTTTGGGAACAGGGTATGGGTAAACCAGATTGGCTCCCTGATGAGTGTATTTTTTACAGATAAACCGGTGGTGGATTATGAGACTGCAACCGGTTCGGATACGGAGCAATACGCAGATTATTTTAATTATATGTTAGGGCAGGGCATCTATCTGGCACCGTCCCAGTTTGAAGCAATGTTTGTTTCTTGTGCACATACGGAGGCAGATTTGAAAAAGACCTGTCAGGCGGTAAGAGGGTATTGTGATTTTTGTGGTTAAAAGAAATACAAATTAAAAAACATTAGAATGGATAATTGATTTAATCCTCCTGAAATTGACAAGGGAAATAAACCGGTCTTTTTTGGGAGGATTTTTTTAGCTGAAAGTACTTTTGCTAATCAGAGTAGAGTTCCGAATATATTAAAAAGTTAACGACATATTAACAACGAAATAAAATATGTCGAAATTAATAGGAAAATGTCGAATTGTATGATAAAATGCAGCTATTGTATAAAATAGATTTTATATAGATTTTGCTGATTAGAGTGAAAATATGCATGGTGACAGAGGGCAATAAAATAGTGACATATGTCACATATACAAAATATAAAAAGTATGATATTTTTTAGTAAACTAAATAAATGAGGGCAGACAAAAGTCTGGAAGGAAAGGGGAGAAGAAAGCGTGGAGAAACAGCCAAAAACGAAAAAAAGGCTTTGGGTGATACTGGCTATTTTCATAACTGCCATAATTGCGGTATGGTGTATTTTTATATATGTTTTTATCATCAAACCGGTGCAGAATTCATGGTCAAAAGCTGTGAACAGCGCAACAGAAGAAGGTTACAATTATGACAAAGAAGAGAAAAGAAAACAGGAGGCGCTTACATATTTAGAGGAACGGTATGGAGAAGAATTTGAAATCGAATCCTACCGGGGAATGAGTTATGCATATGACTATATAAAAATGTATGCATATCCCAAAGGATATTCGGATGAGGCACATCAGTTCCAGATACAAGGAAGACGGAATGAAGAAGGAGAAATGGAATATACAGATAGCTATGTGATGGTGAAGCTGACAGATGATTATGCAGCCTGTGTGGATGAAATCATAGATGAATATTTTGATGATTATAAATTTTATTTGGAATTTAACTCAGAGTGGATAACAAGTAACTTGCCGCCGGATACAATGGTAGAAGATTTGTTTGAATTGAGGGCAAATGTGGATTATCCATTGCCTGATTTGGCGATATTTATGAAGTCTTCACAAAAAGAATATTTTACAGATGATAATGTTATGGAAATGTGTAAGAAATTAGCACAATGGGGATATCGGGGAACGATTCATATAATGTGTTATGATGATAATCAGTATTATGAGAAAAAGAATAATGAAAATAAAAGACAATGTAGAGGTAGTGAAAGATTGCATAGAGAAAGCCATTCAATATTTATAAGGGATAATGAAAATATAGATTATGATTAAGGAGGAAAGAGATGGGATTAAGTAATTATCAGTTAGTATTATTAGACAACTTAATTTATTTAGATGAAGTAACGAGAGGTTATGAAGATGATACGATAGGAAAGGTAGTTGACCGATTGCTTTACGCTGGGGGCAACCCGGATAATGGAATCGGTACCGGAACTATTCTCACAGATTGCCATGGAGCTTATCAGCCGGACAATCCGGAAGCGCAAAACTGCATGATGTCTTTAGATGAATGGTTGCAGGTACTAAAAGCAATTGAAGCAGATGAAACTTTATGTTCTCTAACAATACATAAGGTGGAAGACCATAGGGAAGGGGCGACAGACGGCTTCCGTGCCATGGCGTTGACCGGGGATAATGTGGATGAAAATATTATCATTTTCAAAGGGACTTCTTCTGCGGAGGAATGGATGGAAGATGGAGAGGGAGGATATAGTATCACTACGGCGGGTCAGCAGCTGGCAGTAGACTTTGTAAACGGAATTGACATCGTGAATAATAAATCCTTTGTAGTAAGTGGCCATTCCAAGGGAGGAAATATGGCACAATATGCGGCGTTATTTGCCACGAATCCTCCGATAGACCGGTGTCTATCCTTTGATGGGCAGGGATTTTCCAATGAGCTGTGTAATACACCTGAATATAAGGAAGCAATAGCGAGGAGAGGTCAGAATCTTTATTTGATTGCGTCTAGCGGGGATTATGTAAATGTATTGTTTAATTCTCCTATTCCGGATAATCACAAAATGTATCTTGCCGCAAACAATGGAGTGTTGGATTATGTATATTTCCATAAACCGAATACTATTTTTAAGATTCAGGATAACATTGTAACAGGGCTGAATGATATGGCAACAATGAATGTAGTCTCAGTTTTTGTACAGGATTTTGTTGCGTATATTTTGGAAACAGAGGAGGATGTGGAGAAGAAAAAAATTGTTTTTGACGGTCTAATGGGAATATTGGCGGCAACTGCTGAGTCACAGGACGACCTGGAATTAGGGATAGAGGGAATATCAACAGAGATGGTTCTGGCATTATGGGCAATGCCTGTAATTGCGGTATATAGTGGGACTTTGTCTGCATTTGGAATGGATGAAAAGAATTTTTCATCACTTACATTTAAAAATTATACGGAAATATTAGATGACGTCACTGCAAAGGTATACAAGGGCGTAATTTATAAAGCAATCAGTGAGGGTGCATTGGATTTAATGCTTGGCTATCTGCGTGATTATGTACTGGAGTCAACAAGTAATTTATATTCTGCATTGGCATTGATAGATTGTGTGGTAAGTGGAGGTGTTTTTGAAAATCTGGGAGATGCAGGAAGATTAATTTTAGATACATATGTAAAATGGCCAATAAATCTTTTTGATGGAAAGACGGGATATAGTATTGAAAAATACTGTAATGATGTATTTAATTCATTTGCAGTTACCAGTAAGCTTGGAGAAGGGACAAAGGGTAATGTGTATATTGAGCAACATGAAGATGGCGGAATGCTTTATATTGGAAATGGCGACAGCGAGAACAGTATTAACGGTACAATGGGAAATGATATTTTATATGGTGGAAACGGCAGCGATAGCATTAATGGCGGTGCAGGAAATGATGTATTATGGGGAGGAAGAGGGGACGACATACTAAATGGGGGTTCCGGTTCGGACCGCTACATATTTGGCTTGTATGATGGAAATGATATCATTAAGAAT
The DNA here is from genome assembly GCA_900544905.1 of uncultured Clostridium sp. Taxonomy (GTDB): domain Bacteria; phylum Bacillota; class Clostridia; order Lachnospirales; family Lachnospiraceae; genus CAG-590. The sequence goes on along the minus strand of UQXF01000023.1, from coordinate 16,691 downwards.
AATAACATCGGAAATTATAAGGATTATATTGTTTTTGATGAGGATGTAACGATTTCAGATGTTTCTTTTGAGGTTCAGGGGCTGGATTTAATGATTTATGTGGGGGAATTAAGTCACATCACGGTAGAAAATTTCTTTGCGGTAAATGGAAATGGTAAGTTTACAAATGCAATTAATACAATTCAGTTCATGAACGGAGGAGAGCTTGAATTTGCTGAAATATGCAGGTTGGCAGGTTATGAAGGTACCGGGAAAGATGATAAAAACAACAGTCTGTCAGAGGAAGAGCAGGAAGCTTTAGAGGAAGAAAGGCGTCAACTGAAAAAATGGTATGAAGAGTATTATAAACAAAAGAATAGTTCCGAAAATACTGGGGGAACAGGTTCTTCAAGTGGCAGTTCAGGTAATTCAGGCGGTGCAGAAGCGGGAGGCGGTTCCGGTGGAAGTTCCAGTGCTAATGAAGGTGACAATTCACAGAACTCAGCACAGCGTGCTAAGGAGGAGATATTTGGGCGTAATCCAGGTGCGTATCAGCAATCTATGAATACCCGGCAGATAGACCCGATTATTGTTGATTTGAACGGTGATGGAATTTTTACAACATCACTGGAAGATGGAGTTTATTTTGATTTGAATAAGGATGGATTTGCGGAAAGGACAGCGTGGATAACTACTCAGGATGCATTGCTTGTGCGCGATGTGAATGGCAATGGAAAAATTGATGACGGAGGGGAGTTGTTTGGTGACAGAACTGTATTACCGGATGGGAGCACTGCTGCAAGTGGTTTTCAGGCGTTAGCGGGACTGGATGATAATGAGGATGGAATTTTAGACTCTCAGGATAAGGGATTTCAGGAATTAAAGGTATGGATGGATACCAACCATAATGGAATATCAGAAGAGAAAGAATTGTATTCTTTGGAACATTTTGGAATTTCTTCAATTGATTTAAATTACAGTCAGGTTAACCGGGTAGATGAAAACGGTAACTGGATGAAGGCTGGCAGTAACCTATTTGGACAGAATGCAAATTATAATGTCGGTGAGTATGATTTTAATATTGATTTTTCAGACACTAAATACCAGGGAGAGGAAATTGACACAAGCATCCTGGAGAAATATTTGCCGGAAATAAAGGGATGTGGAACATTGCTGGATTTATCAAAAGCGATGGCAATAAATGATGAATTAAAAATAATGGTGACATTATATATCAGAGAAAAAGACTATCACGTTAAGAAGAACATTTTACGGAATGTATTGTTCTTGTGGGCAGATGTCGCTTCAATTGAGGCTGATAGCAGAGGAAATGCGATTGATGCTAGAAGACTGGGGGTATTGGAAAAGGCTTATGGACAGCCATATATCGGGGTTTCTGGAGCAAACCCGAATAGCGCAGCAGCCGCCATTTTGAATAAATTATATCTTGAATTTGAACAGGAAATAGAAGAATGTCTGCTTTCCCAGTCTGTTTATAAAGAGGCTTTGGAGCATATAAAAGTATACCGCAATGTAGATACCCAGAGCTGTTATTGTGATTTTGCGGATGCGGTAAGAACACTGGTAAAAGGTCAGTCTGTGTGTTATGTACCAATGTTCGTGGATTATATTCTGGAGAATACGAATTTGGGAACTATGTTTGATAAGCAGTATGTTTATGAACAGTTAAAAAGTGAGAATGAAGTATGGGCAGAGACATTAAATGTACAGAATATTATATATCAGTCCAATAATGGAAATGTTACAGGAAGCAGCGGAAATGATATATTATTGTCTGGCACAGAGGATGAGGTGTTACAAGGAAAAAAAGGTAATGATATTTATATTTTCAATGTTGGAGGCGGACAAGATACTATTGTAGAAAGCGGTGGAGTGGACACAATCCTGTACGGAGAAGGAATCCGTGAAGAAGACATCCGTGTTTCAAGGGATGGCAGAAACCTGTACCTGACAAATCATAAGAGCGGGGATAAGGTGACAATCAAGGATTTTTTCTGGAACACAGATTATCAGGTAGAAAAGGTGGAGTTTGCAGACGGAGGCACATGGAGCCTGGAAGACCTGAAGGATAAAGCAAGATACTATTATGGTGGTGAGGAAAACGATAACATCAGTGCAGCCAATAGCAATACTGGTGCTCCGATTTTGGAGGATGATTACCTGTACGGGGGAGCCGGGAATGATACACTGTATGGACAAAACGGTAATGATGAGCTCTATGGAGAGGAAGGAGATGACACCCTGTATGGAGGAAACGGAAATGATGTTCTGTCAGGAGGAAAAGGAAACGATACGCTGAACGGACAGAACGGTGATGATACCTATGTATTTCACCTTGGAGACGGACAGGATACCATTGTGGAGAACAGCGGAACGGACACCATCCGTTTCGGAGAGGGAATCCGTGAAGAGGATATCCTTGTGGCAAGAGAAAACAACCACCTGAGCCTGACCAACATAAAAAGCGGAGACCGTATTGTGGTGGAGGAGTTTTTCTACAATGCAGGACGCCAGATAGAGAAGGTGGAGTTTGCAGACGGAAGCAGCTGGGACATGGAAGTGCTGAAGGACAAGGCGAGATACTATTACGGAGGCTCCGGTGATGACCGGCTAACCGGGTACAATAGTAACAGTAAAGCCCCGACATTCGAGGATGACTATTTGTACGGAGGAGCCGGGAATGATACACTGTATGGACAAAACGGTAATGATGAACTCTATGGGGAGGAAGGAGCTGACACCCTGTATGGAGGAAACGGAAATGACCTTCTGTCAGGAGGAGCCGGAGAGGATTACCTGTACGGACAAAACGGCGATGATACCTACATTTTTAATCTTGGAGACGGTGCAGATATAATCAATGATAACAATGGCTATGACAGAGTTATATTTGGGGAAGGAATTGGAAGCTCAGATGTAACATTTTTGAAAGAGCGGAATAATTTGGTTGTATCTGTAAGACCGGGGGACAGTATTACAATTTTGGATTATTTCAGTAATGATAATTATAAAATAGAATCCTTCCAGACATTTGACGGCAGTGAACTGGATGTAATCATAATGGAGCCCGTTATGATGGCGCTGGGCTCTGCACAGAGCTGTAACAGCAGTGGGGTAAATACCGGATTAAATGTTATGATACAGGCAATGGCATCCTTTGAGGATACTACAGGTATGATGTGGGAGGATGCAGTTGAACAGAAAAACGAACAGACAAATGATTCATTGAACCAGTGGTGGACGAAGGAAGCAATTTAACAGAGGAAGCCAATTCAACTTTGGGTTCATTTTGAATAGAGGATATTATGAGTGAAGAGAAAACAAAAGAGAAAGATACCGGTATAAGCTGTTTAATTATGATTGCAGCATATTATGGAATTCCGGCTGATGCTGAAAATATAAAACATAACTATAATCTGCAGGCTAAATATGCGGAGGAGGAAGACCTGCTTCGTATTGCAAAAGCGCTGAAGCTGAAGGCAAAATGTGTAAATATTGACTGCACACATTTAGCGAAGGTGACATTACCTGCAATTATCCGGCTGCGTAATCAGGAATTTGGAATTCTGTTAAAGGTGTCGGAGGATAAATTTCTTGTTGCATTCTGTGATGAGCGGAGTCCAAAGGTACTGGATACGGAAGCTTTTCAGAATGTATATGGTGGAAAAAGTCTTCTTGTTATTCCAAGAAAATTTCAGGACAGGGAGCTTAAATTTGGAATAAAGTGGTTTATTCCAACTATTTTAAAATATAAAACACCGCTATTGGAGGTGCTGTTAGCTGCTTTTGTGACACAGCTTCTGGGCATTTTTTCTCCGATGATTACACAGTCGGTGATTGATAAGGTGCTGACACATAATAGTCTGACTACGCTTGATGTGCTGGCAGTGGGGTTGGTTTTAATTACCATTTTTGAAAGTGCATTATCCATTGCAAGAAATTATGTATTTGCACATACTACAAGTAAAATTGATGTGATATTGAGCTGCCGGCTGTTCAAGCATTTATTCAGCCTTCCATTGCGCTATTTTGAGACGAGACGGGTAGGAGATACCGTTGCAAGGGTGAGAGAGTTAGAGAACATAAGGAGATTTTTAACTGGTGTGCCGTTAAACACACTATTAGATGCATTATTTATTATTGTATATATCATTATTATGTACTTTTACAGTGTTCGCCTGACCAATATTACTTTATTGTCTCTGCCGTTGCTGGCAGGGATTACGGCGGTCATTACACCGATTTTGAAAGAAAGACTTGATGATAAATTTAAGGCGGGGGCGAATCAGCAGTCATATCTGGTGGAAACGGTAAATGGAGTACAGACCATTAAATCCTTTGCAGTGGAGCCGGGAATTCAGCAGAAATGGGAGGGATTGCTGGCGGATTATACGACAGCGAACTTTCGTACCACTATGCTTGGGAATACAGCGGGTGCATTAGCCCAGCTTGTTCAGAAATGCTTTGATATCGCAATACTGTATTTTGGTGCAAAGCTTGTAATTGCAGGAGACATGACCGTGGGTCAGATGGTGGCATTCCGTATGTTATCCGGAAGGGTCAGCCAGCCGGTGATGCGCCTGGTACAGATGTGGCAGGATTTTCAGCAGACCTCTTTGTCTATTAAACGTTTAGGAGATATATTTAATTCTAAGCCGGAGCCTTCGATACAGGGAGGACAGACAAGTCTTCCTGCCATTACAGGAAATATCGTATTTGATAAAGTGAGCTTCCGGTATCGGCCTGACGGCTCAGAGGTTATTAAAAATATGAGTTTCCGCATTCCGGCAAACAGGGTAATTGGAGTGGTCGGAAAAAGCGGGTCCGGGAAAAGTACAATTTCAAAGCTGATACAGCGGTTGTATATACCGGAAACCGGACGGATTATGATAGATGGGACAGACCTTGCGCTGGCTGACCCGGTCTGGCTTAGAAGGCAGATTGGTGTGGTGCTGCAAGAAAGCTTTCTTTTTAATGCAAGCATTCGGGATAATATTGCCCTGCAGAATCCGGCAGCCTCCATGGAAGAGATTGTCTATGCAGCAAAAATTGCCGGAGCACATGATTTTATTGTGGAGTTCCCGGAGGGGTATGACACGATGGTTGGAGAGCATGGAACCGGTCTTTCCGGCGGGCAGAAGCAGCGGATTGCGATAGCCAGGGCGTTGCTGACAAATCCTAAAATACTGATTTTTGATGAGGCAACCTCTGCTCTTGATTATGAATCCGAAAGTATCATTCAGAATAATCTGAAGCAGATTTGCAGGAACCGTACCGTTATTATCATTGCCCACCGTCTGTCCACCTTGAAGGATGCGGATGCAATTATGGTAGTGGAAAAGGGCAGTATTGCAGAGTATGGAACGGTACAGAGCCTGATTGATAAAAAGGGCATATATTATCATTTACTGTTGCAGCAGCAGATGAACAGGTAGGAGATACAAATGAGAAAACGAAATCAGAAAGCATTTAACAAACTGCGTACAGAGTTTTTGCCGGAAGCACTGGAAATCGTGGAGCACCCCGCAGCGCCCCTTGGAAATATTATTATCTGGCTGGTGTTCGCACTCTTGCTGGCATTTATTTTGTGGGCATGTATCGGAAAGATGGATGAGGTGGCAACTGCCAGAGGCCAGGTTACAGTGGATGAAGGGGTACAGGAAATTCAGGCAGCAGGAACAGGAATTGTGACGGCAGTAAAAGTGAAAGAAGGGGACAGGGTTCATTGCGGCGATGTCTTGTATAGTATGGACAAAGAAATGGAACAAAAAAATATTGATTACAGTGAGGGCGAAATCGGTCTGTTGGAGCTGAAGATTGAGCTGTTAAGTGAACTTTTGGCAGGGAGGGACATTACAGCATACCGGAATGGAAATTATAATGCGGAGCAGATGGAAATAATAGAAGCCATGATTTCCATGGAGGAGGCAGATAAACTGTCTATTGAGGAATATGAGATAGCAGTGAAAGCGGCAGAAAACCAATATAATCTGGCAGATGGTAATGTGGATAACAGTCAGAGCAAAACCGATTATCTGGAAAAACAAAAGGAGCTCCAGAATCAGTTGGACGAATTGGGAAGTACATTGGCTATTGAATTGGAGTTACTGGAAAGTAATTATAAATATGCGGCTGCCGAGGCGGAAAAATATCAAAAACTGTATAAAGCCGGAGCAAAATCGAAGGCTGAATGGGAACAGAAAGAAAATGAGGTAAATAGTCTGGAAAAACAGATTGCTATTAAGAAGATAGATATTCAGAATGAGAAATTATCAAAGAGGGCAGATGATGAGAGCATAGCCTATCAAATCACCGAGAGTGAAAATGAATCCCGGAATCAGAAGGGAACAGTGGAAGAGAGAAAGAAGAACTATGAATCTGTTGTAAAGGAGCTGGAGGCTGTCAGAACCCAGCATAATGAGAAGCTTTATGAGATGAAACAGCAGTATCTTAGTGAGTTGAAGCAGTATGATGTCCAGATTGCAGAACAATACAGCCAGTATGAAAACAAGGATATTACCGCTCTTTATGACGGAGTTATAAAATCTCTGGAGATAGATAAGGAGGGGGCTGTTGTAACTGCGACACAGGTGGTAGCGGAAATTATTCCGGATTCAAACGCAATGCTTGTGGAATCGGAGGTCTTAAACAGTGATATCGGTTATGTCAAGGTTGGACAGGATGTGGATATTAAGGTGGATACCTATGATTACCAGAAATATGGAAAACTTAGTGGAACGGTTGTTTATATCAGTCCGGATGCAGAAGAAAATGAACAAATGCAGAAGATATATAAGGTAAATATATTATTGGAGGATGCAAAGGGGCTGGATATTTCTCAGGGAATGGAATGTACGGTTGAAATTAAGACAGATAAGAGGCGTATTGTTGAGTTTTTCCTGGAACCGTTGACAGATGCGTTGGACAGAGGTTTAAAGGAGAGATAGATGGGTCTTAAGGAGTGTTGGAATGAAAAAGAGGAATTGTTTGTTGCTTTGGACGGTAATACTGTTTGGAATTATTGAGATTGGGCAGTTGACGACCAATGCCAGTGAAATAGATATGCGGCAAGGTGAAACAGTTGTGGAGCAGGAAGCGTCCACTGAACAGGAAACCGGGATGGAAAATGTTACGGAAGCTGTAACGGAAACGACACAAGAACCTGGTGGTGAAAATCATATAACGGCTGGTGAAAAAGAGGAAGATACGGATATAACAAAGTCTGTACCGGATAACGGTATATCAGATGAAGATTATCCCCAAAATACTGCAGGTAATATAGGAAATGATATAGAGGCACAGAATATGGAGGAAGAGGCATTCTCTTCGGATAGCCTTTATTATCAGGGGCTGCAATATTATTGCAGCCGGTATCAGTATGAATGTGAAATTGCCTATTTGGAGAAATACCTTGAATATATTGCTTTGGAGGTAGATGCTGGTAAAGAGATATATAATATGGGGGAAATGACAGCGGCAGATTTGAAATCCTATGAAGCCCAGCAGGCGTCTATAGAGGCACAGATAAAAGTGGCAAAGAATCAAAGAGATTATTACAATCTTTTTTTAAAGGAAAACAATCTCGATTACAATGATTATTCCTTGAAAGATAAAAAGGAGGTTAATAGTCTTGATTACTATCTGGAAAAATATCCAACAAAAAACCATATGACCATAGCAGATTATGTGACGAGTTATAATAATGCATTGGTGTATATAGAAGCAAAGAAGGTAGAATTGGATTCTCTGACAATGAAGCTGGATTCAGCAAAGCTTCTTTACAGTGAAGGAGAGATTTCAAAGCTGGAATTGAAGCAGCAGGAAACCGCCCTTGCAAAGGCACAATATGAATTGGAACAGTATTATGTGGAAATGAATCTGGCATATGTTAATCTTATGATTTACTGTAAATGAATCACCGGTTATAGGTTTTCCCTATAACTGGTGATTCGTTTTTCCTAGTAGACAGCTAGGGAATATAGTGATAATATTTACCTTGTAAACAGATAGGAAATAAATGAAAAGAGAATTTTCATGGAAAATGCAAAAAAGCTTGATAGCAGAAAAATCTGCGGAAAGAGGTAAAATTATGGCAAAGAAGACAAGAGCAGAGAGAGAATTAAAATTTGAGACATTACAGTTACACGTAGGACAGGAAAAACCAGACCCGGTTACAGATGCAAGGGCAGTTCCGATTTATCAGACATCATCTTATGTATTTAGAAATAGTGAACATGCAGCGGCAAGATTTGGTCTTAGTGATGCAGGTAATATTTATGGAAGACTTACCAATCCTACTGAGGATGTGTTTGAGCAGAGAATTGCAGCCTTAGAGGGTGGTGTAGCAGCCTTGGCAGTGGCTTCCGGTGCGGCAGCGATTTCCTACACCTTCCAGAATCTGGCACATGCAGGAGAACATATTGTAGCGGCAAAGAATATTTATGGCGGCACCTATAATTTGCTGGCGCACACATTGCCGGAATATGGCATTACCACAACCTTTGTGGACCCGTTTAACTATGAAGAGATTGAGGCTGCCATCCAGGATAACACGAAAGCGGTATTTATTGAGACGTTAGGCAATCCTAATTCGGATGTGGTGGATATCGAGAAAATCGCAGATATCGCCCATGCAAATAAGATTCCATTGGTGATTGATAATACCTTTGCAACCCCTTATTTAGTCCGCCCGATTGAATATGGTGCGGATATTGTGGTACATTCCGCAACGAAATTTATTGGCGGACATGGAACAACAATCGGCGGCGTCATTATTGACAGCGGTAAATTTGACTGGGAGGCGAGCGGTAAATTCCCTTCCCTTACAGAGCCAAACCCAAGCTACCACGGAATCAGCTTTACAAAGGCTGTGGGTGCAGCCGCATTTGTTACGAAGATTCGTGCAATTTTACTCCGTGATACCGGTGCCACATTGTCACCATTCCATGCATTTATTTTCCTGCAGGGATTAGAGACATTATCTCTTCGTGTAGAGAGACATGTAGAGAATGCATTAAAGGTAGTGGAATATTTAAAGAATCATCCACAGGTTGAAGCAGTTCACCATCCATCCATATCCGATGATGCAGAGCAGCAGAAACTTTACAAGAAGTATTTTCCAAATGGCGGTGGTTCCATCTTTACCTTTGAAATCAAGGGCGATGCACAGAAGGCAAAGGACTTTATTGATAACCTTGAATTATTTTCCCTGCTGGCAAATGTTGCAGATGTGAAGTCACTGGTGATTCATCCAGCATCTACTACACATTCCCAATTAAATGAAGAGGAATTGGCAGATCAGGGGATTAAGCCAAATACAATCCGCTTATCTATTGGTACGGAAAATATTGCCGACATCATTGAAGATTTGGATGAGGCATTTAAGGCAGTACAGTAATAATTTTAATAAGCTGATAATATGTATATGTGTGAAAGTGAATATATCGCATGTTAAAGGGGGCTCTGATTATAATGAACAGAGTCCCTTTATGTGTTCTTTTTTTCTGTTTTAAATTTTGATTTCTTATGTTCAATCTCTCTATGATGGTATATAATTAACACAATTACTGAATTATTGTGAAAAAATTACATAAATTATTTTATAGAACTGTATAATTGGAGTAATTCAAAGAGAAAGTATAGATATAGAGGGTTTAGGTGGATGGAAGAGGAGTGTGAACAAATGGACATCAATACAATGAAATCAATCTTAGATATAGGAGAAACTGTAGCAATTGAATTTAAACGCTGCGGTAATGGAATTGAACATGATACTTATGAGAGCGTGTGTTCTTTTTTAAATCGTTTCGGAGGCGATATATTCATGGGGGTGCAGGATGATGGAACTGTAGTTGGAGTGCCGAAGAAAGCTACATCTGATATGATTAAGAATTTTATTGCTGTTATTAGTAATCCGTCCTTGTTTACACCAACAATTTATCTTTCGCCGGAGGTTCTTGAATATGGGGACAAAACAATAATTCATGTGCATATTCCGCCGAGTGCAGAGGTTCACAGCTATAAGAAAATAATTTATGACCGTGTAGATGATGCAGATGTGAAGGTAACTGCTACCAGTCAGATTGCAGCAATGTATATCCGTAAGCAGAACATTTTTACGGAAAAGAGAATATATCCTTATGTTACTGAGGCGGATTTGCGATTGGATTTATTACCAAGAATCCGGCAGATGGCGGTAAATCATGCAGGTGGAAGTCATCCGTGGGCGGATATGGGAGAAAAGGAGATTTTAAAGAGTGCTGGTCTATATGGAATGGACATGGTTACAGGAGAAAAGGGATATAATCTGGCGGCAATTATGCTTTTTGGAAAAGATGATGTGATTTTGAATGTTTGTCCAACTTACGAGACAGATGCACTTGTAAGAAAGGTCAATATGGATAGGTATGATGATCGGGAAATTGTAAAGACCAATTTAATTGAGAGCTATGAACAGTTAATGGAGTTTGCAAAGAAGCATTTGCCGGACAAGTTCTTTTTGGAGGATACGAATAGAGTTAGTTTAAGAAATATTTTGGCTAGAGAAATGCTTGGAAATACGTTAATGCATAGAGAGTTTTCAAATTCTTACACAGCTAAATTTGTAATTGAACACGATAAGATGTATGTGGAAAATGCGAATCGAGCAGTAAGACAAGGTATTATAACTCCAAGTAATTTAGAACCTAATCCCAAAAATCCGATTATTGCGTCATTTTTTAGACATATTGGTAGAGCGGATAGGCTTGGTTCTGGTGTGAGAAACTTATTTAAATACAGTAAATTTTATTCTGGTCAGGAGCCGGAATTTGTAGAGGGGGATGTGTTTAAGATTATTGTACCGCTTGATGAAGCATATTCTTTTGATAAGGGAATGATTCAGAATGCCGATAAAACAGTAAAAAGTGCCGATAAAACAGCAAAAAGTGCCGATAAAACAGTAAAAAGTGCCGATAAAATAGCAAAAAGTGCCGATAAAAAAGTTATGGAGCAAAAGAAAAAGGTGCTGGAATATATTGAAAAATATGGGAAAATTACTTCAAAGGAAGCGGGTGAGATGCTTTTAGTAAAGCAACGTAGGGCAAGAGATATTTTGAGTGAGATGGCAAGGGATGGTGTGTTGACTAAGCAGGGAGCATATAAGAGTACGGTGTATATCCTTTCTAAACTTTAATGAATAGGTAATTGCACTCATTAGGGTTTTATTGTATGATTATTTGTGCTGAAATCTAGTATTTTAGAAGGTTTGCGATGAATTCACTCTAGTAAATAAAAAGAACCGAGGAGTAATAAAATGTTAAACCAATTTTCAAGAACCGAGTTACTGTTTGGAAAAGAAGCCATGGAACGTTTGGAAAAATCCAGAGTGGCGGTATTTGGTGTGGGCGGTGTTGGAGGCTATGCAGTGGAGGCATTGGTCCGGAGCGGTGTGGGTGCTATTGATTTGATTGATGATGACAAGGTCTGTCTGACGAACCTGAACCGCCAGATTATAGCCACCAGGAAGACGGTAGGCAGATATAAAGTGGATGTGATGAAGGAGCGTATTCTGGAAATCAATCCGGACTGTAAGGTGGAGACAAATAAATGCTTTTACCTGCCGGAGAATAAAGATGAATTTGATTTCACACAATATGACTATGTTGTGGATGCGGTAGATACAGTGACTGCAAAGCTTCAGCTTGTAGTGGAAGCCCGGGAAAAGGGTGTGCCGGTGATTAGCAGTATGGGTGCCGGTAATAAGTTGAATCCAGCAGAGTTTGAGGTGGCGGATATCTATGAAACCTCTGTCTGTCCCCTTGCAAAGGTTATGCGGAGGGAATTAAAGAAACGTGGAGTGGAAAAGCTGAAAGTGGTTTACTCCAAAGAAAAACCAATTCACCCGGCAGAGGACATGGAAGCCAGCTGCCGGACAAACTGTATCTGTCCGCCGGGAGCGGAGCATAAATGTACGGAAAGAAGAGCAATTCCGGGTTCTGTTGCATTTGTACCATCGGTGGTGGGATTGATTATTGCCTCGGAAGTGATTAAGGATTTGGCAGTCAGGTAATTGTGGGAAAGGAATAGGAATGATTCAGAAAACAATAGAAGAATTAGAGGAAGATAATAGAGATAAGCTGGTCATAGATATCCGGAGTAAAGAAGAATATGAGAAGGAGACTTATCCGGGGGCCGTTCACATTTTCTGGGAGGAATTTGAACAGCACCGGGAGGAGGTTCCGAAGGACAAGCCTGTTTACCTGTTGTGTTATACTGGGCAGACAAGTGGTGAAATTGCGGAGGCTTTCTCTGAACAGGGTTATGAAATATACAGTATTGAAAATGGTTTCCATTCTTATCTGCGGTTAAAATTGAAAAAAATGATGAGCATGGAAGAGGAAGCAGAGATTACCTGTAAGGATGTGGAGCGCAGTATTGTGAAACGTTTCCGGAAGGAAATCTGGAGACCTTTTGTAAAAGGCATTAATGAATATGAGATGATTCAGGATGGAGACAGGATTGCAGTCTGCATTTCCGGCGGTAAGGATTCCATGCTGATGGCAAAGCTGTTTCAGGAATTAGAGCGGCACGGAAAGAAGAATTTTGACGTGGTATATCTGGTTATGAATCCGGGATATAATGATTTGAATTATCAGACCATACAGGATAACGCAAAGCTATTAAATGTTCCCATAACGGTTTTTAAGTCAGAGATATTTGATACGGTGGCAAAGGATGATATTGGCGGTTCCCCATGCTATCTCTGTGCCAGAATGCGGAGAGGACATCTGTACAGCAAGGCAAGGGAATTGGGCTGTAATAAGATTGCGCTGGGACATCATTTTGATGATGTGATTGAGACCATAGTGATGGGAATGCTTTATGGGGGGCAAATCCAGACCATGATGCCAAAGCTCCACAGCACGAATTTCGAGGGGATGGAGTTAATCCGTCCCATGTATCTAATCAGAGAGGATGATATTAAGCACTGGCGGGATTATAATAAGCTTCATTTTATCCAGTGTGCCTGCCGGTTTACCGAGAGCTGTGCTTCCTGTGGGGGAACGGAAAAGGGTTCCAAGCGTGCGGAGGTGAAAGAGCTGATTAAGGAGCTCAGTAAAAAGAGTGACGTCATTGAGAAAAATATTTTCCGCAGTGTGGAGAATGTGAACCTAAATACGGTGATTGCCTATAAGCAGGGAGGGGTAAAGCACCATTTTCTGGACGAGTATTAAATATTTAAATACGCAGGTAATTGCGAAACTCATTTTTTGAAAGCCTGCGTTGTACAAATGTAACAAATATGTTTTTCGGACCGTTTGCACTTAGTTGAGAACGTAGCAGTGCTAAGCTCGAAAACACCTCGCTAACCACTGACGTTCTCAAATGTCCTACAAACATAAATTTGTTACATTTGCACAACTCACATTTTGAAATAAAGAGTTTCGCAATTACCTATATCTAAATACTGAATAAAAGGAGGGAGCATATGTTAGATGTGTTAGTGATTGGCAGCGGACCGGCAGGTCTGTCCGCCGCAGTTTACGCAAAAAGAGCAGGCTTAAATGTGTTAGTGGCAGAGAAGGTATATTATGGAAGCGGTCAGATTGCAGAGAGTAATCTGGTGGATAATTATCTTGGATTTGCGGGAATCAACGGATATGAATTAGGTCAGAAATTCAGAGAGCATGCGGAAAAGCTTGGCGTGGAGTTTAAAAACGGAGAGGCTGAACAGTTTGAAGCTGTGGACGGTATTTGGCGGGTACGGTTTAAGGACGGGGAAATTCTGGAATCTAGAACGGTAATTTATGCCGCCGGGGCAATACACCGCCATCTGGGAGTGCCGGGAGAGAAGGAATTTTCCGGAAAGGGTGTGTCCTATTGTGCCACCTGTGACGGCGCCTTTTTCAGGAATAAAGTAACTGCTGTAATCGGTGGAGGAGATACGGCGCTGGATGATGCAGTTTATTTGTCTGACAGCAGCAGTAAGGTTTATCTGGTGCACAGAAGGAATGAATTCCGGGGCTCGGCGAAAACTGTGGAGATACTGAAGCAAAAGAATAATGTGGAATTTGTATTAGAGGCAAAGCCGGCACAGATTAAAGGTACAGACAGAGTGCAGGAGCTGAAGCTGGAGGATGGCAGAAGTCTGGCGGTGGACGGCGTTTTTATTGCAGCGGGGATGATACCGGTGACGGATGCGGTAAAGGATGTGGTGGAGCTTGACGGCAACGGCTATATTGTAGCAGATGAGACAGGAAAGACTTCCGCAAATGGATTTTTTGCAGCGGGGGATGTCCGTACAAAGGCATTAAGACAGGTGGTGACTGCGGTGTCGGATGGAGCCAATGCGGCAACCATGGCGGAGCAGTATATAAAGCTTCAGTAGAGATTATTTTATCCAGAGATGGTCATAAAAAGGAGGAAGAGAAGAATATGTTAATTAAGAAAAAAGAGTATAAACTTAGAGTGGCAATATTTTTTCTGGCTTTTGTAAGCTGGCTTTTGGCTGCGCCGATTACGGTTTTTGCGGATGAGGCAGCAGAGGATGAATTTTCGTATACCGTAAATGCGGATGGTAATACTGTAACACTCACAGGATACAACGGCGCAGGCGGTGATGTAACAATTCCGTCTGAGATTGACGGTAAGGCTGTCACCTCGATTGGAAAGATGTGCTTTCAAGGTCATACAGGGGTTACAAGTGTAGTAATTTCGGAGGGAATTACCTTTATTGATAATAGAGCTTTTTATGACTGTACCAATCTTACAAGTATAACAATACCGGATAGTGTCACTTCTATTAAAGAATATGTTTTTTATGGGTGTTCCAGTCTTAGCAGCATAACAATACCTGACAGTGTTACTTCTGTTGGAGGTGGCTGCTTTGGTTTCTGCTCACAGCTTACAAGTGTAAAACTTCCGGAGGGTATTACCTCTCTTGGAGGTAGTTTTTTTAATAGCTGTTACAGACTGAAAAGCATAACAATACCCAACAGTGTTACTTATATTGGAATGTCATGCTTTGCTCAATCAGGACTTGAATACGTAACAATACCAAGTAAGGTTTCATCAATCAGATCAGGTGTTTTTTCGAACTGTCTTTATCTTAAAAACGTAGTGTATCCGGAAAATTGCAATGTATCGGAGGCAGAGATCGGTGAGGGAGTTACAAAGGTGACGTATAAGGTTGAGGATGACAAGGTGACCATTACCGGAATAATGCCTGGTAATCGTGGGTATGAATTTGTACAGCCTGCAGAGATTAGCGGATATACTGACATAGAAGTTCCAGCGGAATACCAACAGTATGTACATACTACCCACAGTATCAGTCCTGCGACCTGTACAAAAAGTGCGTATTGTACTGTCTGCAGAGCGGAGTTTGGGGAACCTCTGGGACATAGTCCGAGTGCAGATTACGTCCATGATGATACGAACCATTGGAAAACCTGTGCAAATGATGAGACAGAGCAGTTAGATAAGGAGCCGCATGACATCAGTCCTGCGACCTGTACAGAAAGTGCATATTGTACTATCTGCAAAGCGGAGTTTGGGGAACCTTTGGGACATAATATTACTCCTGCGACCTGTACAGAAAGTGCATTCTGTACTACCTGCGGGGAAAAGTTTGGAGAGCCTTTGGGTCATAAACCGAGTGCAGAATACACCCATGATGATACAAACCATTGGAAAACCTGTGCAAATGACGAGACAGAACAGCTGGATAAGGCGGCACATACTTTCAACAGTGGTGTTGTAACAGTTCAGCCTACCGTTACCCAGAAGGGTACAAAGACTTATACCTGTACGGTCTGCGGTGCTGTGAAGACGGAGGATATCGATGCTTTAGGTCTGCCGGCAAAGGGAAGTACAGTAACCGTTTCCGGTGCGCTTTATGTGGTGACAAACTCCGCTGCCAGCAATGGTACGGTGCAATACAAGAAACCGGTAAGCGGCGGTGTAACAAGTGTAACCATTCCGGAAGTGGTTACCGTTAATGGTGTAAGCTATAAGGTGACTTCCGTTGCGTCAAATGCTTTTAAGAATAACAAGAAGCTTACCAAAGTAATCATTGGCAAGAATGTAAAGACTGTCGGAACAAGTGCCTTCAGTGGCTGCAGCAAGTTAAAGACTGTCAGCATGGGAGCAAATGTGACAACCATTAATGCGAAAGCCTTCTATAAATGTATTGCTCTAACAAAGATTACGATTCCGGCAAAGGTAAACAAGATTGGCAAACAGGCATTTTATGGTTGTAAGAATTTAAAGACGGTGACAATCAAGACCAAGAAGCTGACCAGCAAAAATGTAGGAAGTAAAGCATTTAAGGGTATACATTCCAAGGCAGCAATTAAGGTGCCAAAGAGCAAGCTTGCCAGCTATAAGAAAATTTTAAAAGCAAAGGGAATAGGGTCAAAGGTAAAAGTGAAGAAGTGAGCCTTTGCCGTTAAATTAAGCTGAAAACGCATAGAAAAATAATAGGATTCAGGACAGATAGGATATCATATTGTAAAAATATGAACATATCTGTCCTGTTTTTATGTTATTAGGAAGCTTTGACGCCTGTACGATAAAAATGCTTCTCTGTTATAAAATACTTGCAATATACCCTATGGGGGTATATAATAAAGCCATGGAGAAATATTTTCAGAGAAAAGTATTGGTACTGTCTCTTATACACATCTCCGAGCCCACGAGACTCGACGTCA
>UQXF01000022.1 GCA_900544905.1 uncultured Clostridium sp. | reverse complement strand
CGCGTAAGATCGTCGGCAGCGTCAGATGTGTATAAGAGACAGGATGTTATGTCTGCCAGCTGTTTTTTTGCATTTCTGAATGCGAAAGCAGCGGCATGAATTCGACTTTTTTTGATGACAGCATGGTCTATACTTTTTGATAAAGAAGCAGGAGGAATGAATTGCAGATTACAGTCTATCTCGATGTCATTTTTTTAATCAATTTTATCGCAGATTTCTCTGTATTATTCATAACGGGAGTTATTTTGAAACAGAGAATTGTGATGTGGAGATTAGTGACCGGGGCAGTATTTGGTGCAGGAATGCTTCTTTTCTTTATTCTGTCTCCGTTCTTACAAAACGGGAGGACAGGAGCTGTCATTTGTGTTGGAATCAGTATGGGAGCTGTCGCAATTTCCTACGGAAGAAGGAACGGGGGATTGATACGGAAATGGTTCCTTTCCACCACTATTATGGTTCTGATTGGCAGTGTAATGAATTATCTGAGGTACATATCCGGCGAAACAACATTACAGCTTTGTAAGTGGATGGCGCTGTTTACCGGAAGCGGTATCAGTGTCTGGCTGCTTCTGTGCTATTTAAAAAAAACAATGGATAAGACAAAAGGATTATATCTGATTGAGATAAAGCATGGGAACCGGATTACGGTAGAGCGGGTATATATGGATACCGGTAATTTTCTGAAGGACCCCTTATTTGAAAAACCGGTTATTCTATTGAGTGAAAGGCTTGTCAAAAGCTGTCTGGCAGAGGATGAAATTGATATTATAGAACGATATAAAGAAAGTGGAAGGCTTGACTATCAGGTATTGCTAACCAACAGGCTGCAAAAGAGAGATTGTTTTCATGAGATTGCATATGAAAGTGTGGGAAATCCATCCGGAAGACTGCTTTGTTTGCTGATGGACGAGATTGATATTCATGGTTCAGGCAAAATCTTAAAAAAGCAACCGGTTGCGGTTGGTCCGGAAGGGCTGTTTGAAGGAAAAGTATATCAGGGTTTGCTGCACCAGGATTGCATCTAACATTTTTGGAGGATAATATGGTGAATATAGTCAGTAATGATAAATTTAAGCTTACCATGATGAAAAATATGGCGAGTATGTTTTTTATGCCAAAAAAGGAGATACACTATATCGGAGGGGCGGATATTCTGCCGCCGCCGCTGGAGCCGGAGGAAGAACAGGAGCTGTTAAAAAAGCTTGGAACATTGGATGATACCGAGGTGAAAAGCATTCTCATTGAGAGGAACCTGAGGCTTGTAGTATACATAGCAAAGAAATTTGACAATACCGGTGTAGGGGTAGAGGATTTGATATCCATTGGAACCATCGGATTGATAAAGGCAATTAACACCTTTAAGCTGGATAAAAAAATCAAGCTTGCAACCTATGCTTCGCGCTGCATTGAGAATGAAATTCTAATGTATTTGAGAAGAAGCGCCAAGACCAAAATGGAAGTGTCCATTGACGAACCCTTAAATGTTGACTGGGATGGAAATGAGCTGCTGCTGTCAGACATTTTAGGAACCGAGGAGGATATTATTTACCGGGACTTAGAGGATGAAGTAGACCGGGAACTGTTAAAGAAAGCAATGTCTATTCTGACAGAGCGTGAAAAGAAAATCATTGATTTGCGGTTTGGACTCAACAATGAAAAAGGAGAGGAGATGACGCAGAAAGAGGTGGCGGATTTGCTGGGGATTTCCCAGTCTTATATTTCGAGGCTTGAGAAAAAAATTATGAAACGTCTGAAGAAAGAAATGTTAAGAATTGGTTCCTGATATTTTGTATAAAGCCAGTTGCATTTGTAAATCCTTAAACGTATAGAACAGTTTTAAGGAGGACGATGAAATGGCACTTAATAAAGTCGTTATATGCGGTGTGAATACTGCGAAATTACCGCTGCTCACTAATGAAGAAAAAAATGAATTGTTTATTCAGATAGAGCAGGGGGATTTAGCGGCGAGAGAGAAGCTTATTAAGGGCAATTTAAGGCTTGTGTTAAGTGTGATTCAGCGTTTTGCAAATGCTTCAGAGAATGCAGATGATTTGTTTCAGGTGGGATGTATTGGTTTGATGAAGGCGATTGACAATTTTGACAGAAGCTTAAACGTCAAATTTTCAACCTATGCAGTACCGATGATTATCGGAGAATGCAGACGGTATCTGCGGGATAACAATTCTATCCGTGTCTCCCGCTCCCTGCGGGATATCGCATATAAGGCAATCTATGCCAAAGAGCGCATATTAAGGGATGAAGACAGGGAGCCCACCATTGACGAGGTGGCAAAGGAGATTGAAATTGACAAGGAAATGGTGGTAATGGCGCTGGATGCGATTGCTACGCCGGTTTCCCTGTATGACCCGGTCTATCAGGAGGGGGGAGATACCCTTTATATTATGGACCAGGTCAGCGATAAGAAGAACAAAGAGGAAAACTGGGTGGAAAACATTTCCCTGAAGGAGGCAATGAACCGCCTGTCTGAGCGTGAATATAATATCATCCGGCTGCGTTTTTTTGAGGGAAAAACCCAGACGGAGGTGGCAAATGAAATTGCAATATCCCAGGCACAGGTGTCCCGGCTTGAAAAATCTGCATTGAAAAGTATGAAAAATTATTTAGATATTTAATAGTAAATGCGTTGTCAATCCTCTCAAAATATGCTATAATTTGGCTTGATTATTGGTTTACAGAAGATTTAAGCCAGAGTGGCATAAAGGAGGCATATATAACATGAAACATTTAATATTGGTTACATCACCACCAGCATGCGGAAAGACTTTTATTTCCAAGCAGCTTGCAAAAGCCTTGACAAACTGCGTTTATTTGGACAAGGATACGTTGATTGTATTATCCAAACAGATTTTTAAAGTAGCTGGAGAGGAATATAACCGGTCTTCGGATTTCTTTCAGAGAGAGATTCGTGATTATGAATATTATTGCGTTTTAGATTTAGCAATGGAAGCATTGGATTATAACGACACAGTTTTGATTAATGCACCATTTACAGATGAGATAAGAGATGATGAATATCTGGATTCCCTGCGGGAACGGCTGGCAAAGCACGGAGCGGAGCTGGTGGTCATCTGGGTTAATACCAGAGTAGAGGTATGCAAGGAAAGAATGATTAAGCGTAATTCAGACAGAGATACCTGGAAGCTGGAGCATTGGGATGAATATATTGCAAGCTGTAATTTTAACCAGCCAGATAATATCAAGGAGCTGATTGTTTTTGAAAATTCTTCAGAGGAAGAGTTTAACGATTCGATTAAACGGGTAGTAAAACAGTTACGAGGCGAGTAAAAGAGAACGACGCTTGCAAAAGCGTCGTTTTCTTACGATAAGAAAATATTGACGAGGAGTAAAACATGACGAACAAAAGACCGGTATTTGCAATTAACTGGACAGAAGTGGAGTCGTTGGCAGCAGGTTGTCATGATAATCCGCACCATGTATTGGGAATGCACGAAACCATAGATGGTGTATATATTAATGCATACTTTCCAGGGGCAGAGTCTGTAGTGGCTGTTTCTAAGAATACAAAAAATACATATGAGCTTACAAGTGACCGTGTAAGTGGTTTCTTTTCCGTTAAGATTCCGGACCGGCAGAGCTTTGTATATTACTTCAGGGTGACATTAGCGGACGGAACAGAACACACAGTGATTGACCCCTATGTATTTGAACCAGTGATTGACCCAATTGATATCAGCAGGTTTAATGATGGAATTCACTATGAGATATATGAGAAATTAGGGGCGCATCCCTGTATGCTGGATGGGATAAAGGGCGTCCTGTTTGCAGTATGGGCTCCCCATGCAGCAAGGGTATCAGTTGTAGGTAATTTTAATAACTGGAATGGTAAAATACATATGATGCGCAGAATTGAGTATTCCGGTATCTTTGAATTATTTATTCCGGGCATTGAGGCTGGGGAGATTTATAAATATGAAATTCTCACAAAGTCGGGCAATACCTTTATGAAGCCTGACCCATACGAAAATGCGGCGGAGCTAAGACCGGCGAATGCATCTAAGATTGCAGATTTAACCTATACGTGGAAGGATGAAGATTACTATAAAAAGCAGGCATTGGTAAAAAGTGAGATGCCGATGAATATCTATGAAGTACATCTGGGTTCCTTTAAGCGTCCGGAAGATGGAAGAGAGTTTTTTAATTACAGGGAAATTGCGAAGGAGCTGGCAGATTATGCTGCGGATATGGGGTATACCCATGTTGAGCTTATGCCTGTGATGGAGCATGAGCAGGATAGTACACTTGGCTATCAGACAACCGGATTTTATGCACCAACCTCCCGGTATGGTGAGCCGGTGGACTTCATGTACTTTGTAGATTATATGCATAGCCGCGGAATTGGGGTTATCTGTGACTGGGTTCCGAGCCAGTTTCCTATGAATGCAGGCGGACTTGCCAGATTTGACGGAGAGCCGCTGTATGAGCCGGCGGATGCCAGAAGAAGTGAGAATCCGAGATGGGGCACTTATATTTTTGATTATGGGCGGAATGAGGTAAAAAATTATCTGATTTCCAATGCATTATACTGGGTATCGAAGTATCATTTAGACGGACTTCGGATTGACAGTGCGGCGTCCATGCTGTATCTGGATTACGGAAGGTCCTACGGGAACTGGATTCCAAACCAGTATGGCGGCAATGAGAACCTGGAAGCAATTGCATTTTTTAAAGAGCTGAACAGTATCTTAAATGAGCGTTTTCCGAATTGTATGGTAATTGTGGAGGAGGAATCCGGATGGCCGATGCTGACAGAGAGTATAGACCAGGGCGGTATGGGCTTTGATTACCGCTGGAATATGTCGTGGATGAAGGATTTATTGTCCTATATGGCGCTTGACCCGCTGTATCGGAAATATGAGCATAAAAAGCTTACCAACAGCCTGTCAAATGCCTATGATGAAAATTACATTTTGGAATTCTCACATAATGAGGTAGTGGGCGGCAAGGGCTCTATTGTGGACCAGATGCCCGGCGGTTATGAGGAGAAATTCTCTAATCTCCGCCTGTTATATGGCTATATGATGACCCATCCGGGGAAGAAGCTTTTGTTCATGGGACAGGAATTTGCACAGTTTAAAGAATTTTCGGAGTCAGGGGAAATTGACTGGAATCTGCTGGACTTCGACGCCCATACTATTTTAAGGGATTATGTGAAGGCATTGAATCATCTATATAAAAGGGAACCGGCACTGTATGCGTTAGACAACAATGCAGCTGGGTTTGAGTGGATAAATGCCACGGCTGCAAATGAGAGTATTGTGTCCTTCCTGCGGAAAACCGCAAAGAAAGAGGATACCTTGCTGATTGTATGTAATTTTACCCCGGCAGCCTATGATAAGTATAAGGTGGGAGTACCTTACGCCGGAAGCTATAAAGAGATTTTCTGCAGCGATAATGAGAATTTTGGCGGGGATGGCAGTAAAAATCATGCAGTCCGGACGAGCAGAAGAAGTTCCTGTGACGGGCGGAGCAATTCCATTACCATAGGTTTAGCACCGCTTTCCATGAGTATTTTTAAGCTGGTAAAGGATGGAGCAGATACAGCCAAGAAGAAAAAAGCAACCGGAAAAAAGCAGGCTGCTGTAACGAAGCCGGTAAGGAAAAACACAACAAAAAAGACGCGATAGAATAACAGCAAGAAAGGTCAGGCTGTCACCGGAGCTGCATTAATTACAGGGTGGCAGCCTTGTTTTCTGAGAGGAAATGGAGTGAGTATCATGTTATTAGAAGCAAATGCAACGCAGACGGTAGAAGAAGCGGCTAAGAATATGGAGGAGTCGGCGGGGATTGTCAGGGAAACTCTGGATGATATTATAGGCTGGATTATCAGTAAATCCGGAAGTGTATTGGTGGCGGTTCTTTTTATTATAATCGGACTGCGGCTTGTCAGCGTATTTTTGAAGATATTGCGGCGTTCCTTTGAGCGTTCCAAAATGGAATCCTCAGTTGCCGGATTTTTGTTATCCATTATAAGGGTGCTTTGTTATACGCTGGTATTTATTACCGCAGCAGCCATTGTGGGATTTGAGGTGACCAGCTTTGTCACGATACTTGGTACGGCATCTCTGGCAATTGGCCTGGCTTTGCAGGGGGCGTTATCAAACCTTGCAGGAGGTGTTTTGATTCTCCTGTTAAAGCCCTTTGAACTGGGAGACTATATAATAGAAAATAACAAGAACAACGAGGGAACCGTTATTTCCATTGATATCTTCTATACAAGGCTGCGGACCCATGACAATAAGGTGGTGGTAATTCCCAATGGCATCCTGGCAGACAACAGTCTTGTGAACCTTACAAATGAGGTCAAGCGCAAGGTGGAGGTTAAGATAGCCATCGCTTACAACAGCGATATCAAACGGGTAAAGGAAATCGTATATGGGCTTCTTAATGAGGATGGAAGGATTCTGGATGAAGAACCCAAGGATGTATTTATCGATTCCTTTGATGACAGCGGAATGACCCTGGGAATCCGCGCATGGGTCAAAACAGAGGATTACTGGAGTACAACCTGGGACTTACGGGAAAAGGTAAAGACAGCCTTTGATGACAACCAGATTGAGATTCCGTATAACCGGCTGGAGGTAGATTTGCTGGACCGGTAGTGGCATAAGAAATGTAACAGAGCAGGTTTTATTCACTGTGCACGATAAAATATACAAAAAATACAAGAAATATACGATAAAAACTATAAATATGCAAAAAATAAGTGTAATTATACATGTCTGTATTGACAAATATGTAAGTTGTAGTAAAATGTGGAGATATACAATCCTATAGTATTTTGTGTGATAACAATACAGGACAGATAAGAAAGAGGGATGATTATGAAAGCAAAAGATTACGGACTTACAAAACAGGATATTATGGAGATGGCGGATACCTATATGCTGGATATCGGATATCGTTTTCCCATTGTAGTAGAGGAAGCAAAGGATACTGTGATGAAGGATGCGGATGGAGAGGAATATCTGGACTTCTTTGCAGGAATTGCAGTTAATTCCGTTGGAAACTGTAATGAACGGGTTGTGGCGGCAATCAGGGAACAGGCGGGGCAGGTAATGCATACAAGCCTTTATACCTATTCGGTTTCCCAGGCGATGCTTGCTAAGTTAATCTGTGAAAATACCGGGTTTGACCGGGTTTTCTTTCAGAATTCAGGAACTGAGGCAAATGAGGCAATGATTAAGATGGCGCGTAAATATGGCGTGGAGCATTTTGGCGCAGAGCACTATCATATTGTAACCGCCAAAAGAAGCTTTCACGGACGTACCTATGGCGCCATGACTGCCACCGGTCAGCCGGATAATGCAATCCAGGCTGGATTTAGTCCGGTACTTCCGGGTTTTCGCTATGCGGATTTTAATGATTTGGAAAGCTTTAAGGCGGCATGTGATGAGAATACCGTTGCCGTTATGGTAGAACCGGTTCAGGGTGAGGGCGGTGTCTATCCTGCCACAAAGGAATTTTTACAGGGACTGCGGGAGCTTTGTGATGAGAGAGGAATGTTACTGCTGTTTGATGAGGTGCAGACTGGCTGGTGCCGCTGTGGGGAGACGATGGCATTTATGCATTATGGCGTAAAACCGGATGCGGTTTCCATGGCGAAGGCATTGGGCGGGGGACTTCCGCTGGGAGCGGTTGCAATGACCGAAGAATGTGCCACAGCATTAAATCCGGGCTCCCATGGCTGTACCTTTTCCGGAAATCCGGTCTGCTGTGCGGCAGGCTATGCAGCAGTGACAGAAATGCTGGAGAAAAACCTGGCGCAGAATGCAGAGGAGATGGGTGCTTACTTTATGGAGCAGCTTGGCACGCTGCCTCATGTAAAGGAGGTACGAGGGCTGGGCTTATTAGTTGGACTGGAGCTGGAGGATGTAGATGCTGTCCAGGTGAAGATAAAAGCCATGGAGAACAAGCTGCTGGTAACGGCAACCTCAGACCGTATCATCCGTATGGTGCCGCCGCTGACTATAACAAAGGAAGATTGTGACAAGGCAGTTTCCATTTTGAGGAATGCCATTGAAGAGGTGGCTTAACTTTATTAATTTTATAAAAAAACTCTTTACAAATGCATATAAATGGTTTATTCTTAATTTATTAAAGTAAACAAGGTATTAATGAGAAACGAAGACGTTATGTGAATGCACATAACGTCTCTTTTTTTGTCTGGCAGAAGACTTTATTCTGCAAGGTGAAAAAATCATTACAATTCCGAGGGAGGTGCTTATATGCTTGAACTGAACAAACACGTAAATACAGTGAATGCGCTGCTGGCAAGATATGGAGTAAAATTTGGTATTTATAAAAATAATACCTTTAAAGAGCAGCTTTTCCCGTTTGATACGATACCAAGAGTTATCACACATGAAGAATTTCAATATCTGGAAAAGGGATTGGCACAGCGTGTAACCGCATTAAACAAATTTTTACTGGATATTTATGGAGAAAAGAAAATTCTTAAGGATGGTGTGATTCCGGAGGAATTTGTCTATTCTTCTTCCGGCTATCTGGCAGCCTGCGAGGGGGTTGTGCCGTCAAAGGGCGTTTACAGCCACATTTCAGGAATTGATTTGGTGCAGGGAAAGGACACAAAATGGTATGTGTTAGAGGATAATTTAAGGGTACCGTCAGGGGCTTCCTATCCGTTGATTGCAAGGGATTTATGCAGAAAGGCTTCCCCGTCCACCTTTAAGACCAACCATATTCAGGATAACCGGGATTATGCAAAGCTTTTGAAGGAAACCATGGATAGTGTGAATACGGGTGGCGTCAATGTCATTCTGACGCCGGGACGGTATAACGCAGCTTATTTTGAACATTCCTATCTGGCAGAAAAGACAGGCGCCATATTGGCTACGGGGAATGATTTGGCTGTGATAGGAGATTATCTCTACTATAAGGGGTATGGAGGGGTTAACCGGAAAGTGGGTTCCCTGTACCGCCGGATATCCGATGACTATTTAGACCCCATGACCTTTGAGGAGGAATCGGTTATCGGCGTACCCCATGTCTTTGACGTATACAGGAAGGGCAATGTGGCATTGATTAATGCTCCGGGAAATGGAATTGCAGACGACAAGGGAATCTATTACTTTGTTCCTAAAATGGTGGAGTATTACCTGGGAGAGGAGCCAATATTACATAACGCGCCAACCTATCTTCCATTTTATCCGGAAGATATGAAGTATGTGCTGGAAAATTTTGATAAGCTGGTCATTAAAGATGTGGCAGAGGCTGGCGGATACGGTGTTGTATTTGGAAACAGCTTAGAAGGGGAAGAGCTGGAAAAGTTAAAGCAGCTTGTAAAAACAGAGCCGCGCCGTTTCATTGCCCAGGAGGTCATTGATTTTCTGGATTTGGAAATTCTGGATAAGGATGGTGTAGTGGAGCGGAAGGCGGATTTAAGAGCATTTGTTTTAACCGGAGCAGATGAGGTTCATGTATGGAAGAGCGGGCTGACCCGTTTCTCCAGAATAGAAGGCTGTTCCATTGTAAATTCATCACAAGGAGGAGGTTTTAAGGACACATGGGTATTATCTCGGTAGAAAAGGTTAATCATTTATTTTGGCTGGGCAGGTATACACAGAGGGTGTATACCACATTGCAGCGTTATAACACAGGCTTTGACGAAATGCTGGATTTGGACGTCCACTTTTATGAAAAATATTGCGAGGCGCTGAATATTCCTAACATTTATACGGATTATGAGAATTTTGTTGCCAGATATGGGTATGATACAGATAACCCGGATTCCATAGTGAGTAATCTTTACAGGGCATATGACAATGCTCTGGTGCTCCGGGAGGATATCTCGTCAGAGGCGCTTGCCTATATCCATCTGGCGCAGTTTCAACTGAAGGCTGCCAGAATTTCCGATGCACCGTTGATTGAATTACAATCCGTGCTGGACAATATTCTGGCGTTCTGGGGGGCTGTGGATGATTCCATTGATGACTACACGGTCCGGAACCTGATTAAATTAGGCAAGAAGGCGGAGCTGCTGGATTTAAAGATGCGTTTTGGTGAAAAAAATGAGGAATTAAAAAGAGTATTTGGACAGCTGGATTTTTATCTGCACCGTGTCAGAATTGAATATGACAAGGTTGCCTACTACGAACTGGCATTGGCATTTGAGCGCGGTGATGAGATTGAAGAGAAAATGATTCATTCCCTGGAAAAGCTTATACTGGTATAGAGGGTACAAGAATATAAATATGCAGGTGAAATATGAAAAAACTAGGCTTTACATACCAAACAAAGTATATATTTGATATTCCGATTTATGAGCATTATTATACGCTCAAAATATTTCCAAGGGAAAATGACAGACAATATATGGAGACATTGTTGGAATCCATGAGCTATGGTGACAGCCACAGCTATTCCCTGGATGCATTTGGAAATAAGACTGTTTATGGATATATGGCAGAGCCCCACCGGCATTTCGGATTTGAGATAAACGGTATTGCGGTGGTGGATGGCACGAAGCAGGACAGGGATGCCCGGCTTCTCTCCCTGTTCAGGGCGCCCTCCTCCATGACGAGGAGTTCCGATATCCTGAAAGGTACGTTAAAAAAAGCCTGTGAAGCGGCAAAGGAGAAGTCCTGTTATCATAAACCGTTTGCGGATATGACAACGGTGGAACAGGTAATGTATCTGTCGGATTACTGCCATGAGCTTTTAACCTACACTCCCAACATCACAAATGTATATACGGATGCCACGGAGGCATTGACGCTTGGAAAGGGGGTCTGTCAGGATTATTCCCACATTCTCATTTCCTTTTTGCGCATTCTGCATATTCCGGCAAGATATGTGGTGGGTTTTATGATGGGAGAGGGCTATACCCATGCCTGGGTGGAGGCGTGGTGTGATGGCTGCTGGTATGGGGTGGACCCGACAAATTCTAAAATTGTGGATGAAGATTATATCAAGCTTTCCCATGGGCGGGATTATAACGATACGGTTGTCTGTAAAGGACATTTTTACGGAAAGGCACAGCAGAGCCAGGAAATAAAGGTACAGGTGCAGGAAATTCCTGTGTAGAAAGCAGAGGTTTAAGAATGATACAAGAAGTTGCAAAAGTGGAGCTTCCCTTTGATGAGACGCTCAGAATAAAAAAACACAGATTACAGCCGGAATCCTTATCCGGCAATGAAAAACGGATTAGTATTGTCACCGGGATTCATGGAGATGAATTGGAGGGACAGTATGTCTGTTATGAATTATCCAGGAGAATCCATGCAGAAAAGGAGATGCTTACCGGGATTGTTGATATTTATCCCGCCATTAATCCTTTAGGGGTGGATTCCATCACAAGGGGAATCCCCATGTTTGATTTGGATATGAACCGCATTTTTCCGGGAAATAAGGAGGGCTCCATGGCGGAATATGTGGCGGCTGAGGTGATTGAGGATATTGCAGGAAGTGATGTATGTATTGATATCCATGCCAGCAACATTTATCTAAAGGAGCTTTCCCAGGTGCGTATCAGTGAGATGACGGCAAAAGAACTGGTGCCGCTGGCGAGACGATTAAATATTGACTATATCTGGGTGCATCAGGCTGCAACCGTATTGGAATCCACACTGGCACATTCCTTAAACAGCATCGGTACCAAAACTTTGGTGGTGGAAATGGGAGTCGGCATGCGGATTACCAAGGATATCGGTAACCAGTTGGTGGACGGTATTTTCGTGCTGATGAAGGATTTGGGTATCTGGCAGGGTGAGGTCATTACACCGAGAAAACCCATTGAATCGGAGGATGGCAATGTACACTTTTTAAATGCAGCAGCGTCCGGAATTTTTCTTCCAAGCACCAGTCATTGCAAGGAAGTAAAGGACGGAGAGCTGGTTGGCGAGATTGTGGACCCGCTGTCCGGAAAGGTTCTGCAAAAAGTATATTCACCCTGTGATGGTCTGGTGTTTACCCTGAGGGAATTTCCGGTGGTATATGAGGGCTCCCTGGTGGGGCGGATTCTGGCAAAATAAGAATTATTATAATATAGGAGATTGAAAGGATGAGAAGAGAAATATTGTTTGAATTGTCTTCACCATACAGGGATGATTTCCGAATCAGGGGATATCATTTTGGAAAGGGAGAGAAGGCGGTCTGCATTGTAGGTGCCACCAGAGGAAATGAAATCCAGCAGGTGTATATTGCCGGACAGTTGGTGAAACGCCTAAAAGCATTAGAGCAGGAAGGAAGGATAACCCAGGGAAAAGAGATTTTGATTGTACCCTCTTTGAATCCGTTTTCCATGAACATCGGAAAACGGTTCTGGACCCAGGATAATACGGATATTAACCGTATGTTTCCGGGATACAATTTGGGAGAGACGACCCAGAGGATTGCGGCAGGGGCATTTGAGCAGATTAAGGATTATAATATCGGAATCCAGTTTGCCAGCTTTTACATATCAGGAGATTTTATTCCCCATGTCAGAATGATGAAGACAGGTCTGGAAAATGTGGAAATGGCAAAGGATTTTTCCATGCCGTATGTTGCGGTAAGGAAGCCGAGACCCTTTGATACCACAACCCTTAATTATAACTGGCAGATATGGGAAACCAATGCCTTTTCTGTCTATGCGGTGGATACGGAGAAGGTGGACATGGAGGCTGCGGAGCTGACAATAGAATCCGTGCTGACCTTCCTTGGCAGGCAGGGTGTGATTGCCTATGAGCCTACAATAACAATGGAATCTGTTATTGTGGAGGAGGATGAGATTTTCAATATTAAGACTCCGAAGGCAGGTCTGTTCCAGCCGCTGGTGAAGGTGGGAGAATCTGTAAAGGCAGGACAGCCCATGGCAAATGTGATTGACCCCTATGAGGGAGAGATTATTAAGGTTCTCACAGCCAGCAAGGGAGGCAGGGTGTTCTTTATACAGGATGCGCCTTTTATACAGGAAAAGACGCTGGCATTTAAAATGATTGTGGAGGCAGATTAGGAGACAGGAAAAATAAGATTGCGTTAAAGAAAGGGTCAGGTGAAGTATCATCTGACCTTTCTGTCATTTTTTGAAAGTTGGTTTTAATTGATGAATGTGGAAGAATATGGTATGGTAATAATGACGTTTTTTCTAATTTTATTTAATAGGATATAAAAGGAAGCAAAGGTATGACTTTGTTTCAAATACGAGAGGAAGACCATATGTTAGTATTTAACGAAGATACAAGGGTAATAATTCACCGCAAAAAAGCGACGAAAAAAGCGACGAAAAAAGCGACGAAAAAAGCGACGAAAAAAGCGACGAATATTACCTTAATAAAATGGCAGGGATAATAGGGTGCCAATACGTTTTTTTGTACTGGCTATGGAAAGGTTAATTTAAAACAATCAGAAGGAGATATACTAACATGAAAGTAGCAGTTATTTTTCCGGGAATAGGATATCATACAGATAAACCTCTTTTATATTACGGAAAGAAGTTAGCAAAAGAGTCCAGTTATCAGATAATAGAGGTTAATTATACAGGGTTTCCCGGGGATGTGAAAGGAAATGAGGAGAAAATGCAGCAGGTCTTTCAGATTGCCAGAGCACAGACGGAGGAACAGCTTTGTAATGTGAACTTTAAGGAGTATGAACGGGTGCTGTTTCTATCAAAGAGTATCGGAACTGTGGTGGCAGCCGCTTATGACAATGACCATGCTATTCATGCAAGGCACATTTATTTTACGCCTGTACCGCAGACATTTTCCTTTGCTAAAATGAAAAGCGGTATGGTGCTGCACGGATTAAATGACCCATGGTGTGAAAATGAACTTGTGGAGGAGAACTGCCAAAGGCTTAAGCTTATCTTAAAAACTTATGAAGGGGCAAATCATTCGCTGGAAACAGGACATTGTTTAATAGATTTGAAAATCATGAACCAGATTTTTGAATGTTTGAAACAAGGAAAAGAATTTGAGTAACAGTACTTGCTACCCATATTAAATTGTTGTAAAATAAAACAAGTATGTTCAGGCGTGAAGAATAAAATTCATCCCTGGCGGGTGAGGTTTTCACCGTATAAGATTACATAGTTTACAAATATTAAGAAATGAGGACAGATTTATGGCACAGCTTTGGGGCGGCCGTTTTACAAAGGAAACGGACCAGTTGGTATATAATTTCAATGCTTCGATATCATTTGACCAGAAGTTTTACAGGGAAGATATGGAGGGCAGCATGGCACATGTAAAGATGCTTGCTGCAGCCGGTATTCTGACAGAGAAAGAAAGAGATGGGATTCTTGCGGGAATTGAGGGAATCCTTGCCGATGTAGAGAGCGGTAAATTAGAGATTTCTTCCGAGTATGAGGATATTCACAGCTTTGTAGAGGCAAATTTAATTGAGCGCATTGGGGATGTGGGAAAGAAGCTTCACACAGGACGTTCCAGAAATGACCAGGTGGCTCTTGACATGAAGCTCTATACGAGAAAAGAGATTATGAATCTGAAGGAGCTGGTGAAAGAGCTGTTGTTTGTATTACATAATCTGATGAAAGAGCATATTGATACCTTTATGCCGGGCTTTACCCATTTGCAGAAGGCACAGCCAATCACACTGGCGCATCATTTTGGGGCTTATATGGAGATGTTTAAGAGAGATTACGACAGGCTCTGTGATATTTATGAGAGAATGAACTATTGTCCGTTGGGCTCCGGCGCCCTGGCAGGGACAACCTATCCCCTTGACCGGAATATGACCGCAGAATTATTGGGCTTTAAGGGTCCAACCTTGAATAGTATGGATTCGGTGTCTGACCGCGATTACGTGATTGAGCTGCTTGGTGCAATGTCCACTATTATGATGCATTTAAGCCGGTTTTCGGAGGAAATCATTATCTGGAATTCCAATGAATACCGTTTTGTGGAGCTGGATGATGCATACAGTACGGGAAGCTCTATTATGCCCCAGAAGAAAAATCCGGATATTGCGGAGCTGGTGAGAGGCAAGACCGGACGTGTGTATGGTGCATTAATGCAGATGCTTACCACCATGAAGGGGATTCCCCTTGCTTATAATAAAGATATGCAGGAGGATAAGGAGCTGACCTTTGATGCTATTGATACAGTAAAGGGATGTCTTGCACTGTTTACCGGTATGATTAAGACAATGACAGTGAACAAAGAGGTAATGGCTGCCAGCGCAAAGAATGGATTTACCAACGCTACAGATGCGGCAGATTATCTTGTAAATCATGGCGTGCCGTTCAGGGATGCACATGGAATTGTGGGACAGCTGGTATTATACTGTATTGAGAAAAATATTTCCTTAGATGATATGACATTAGAAGAATACAGGAAGATTTCCCCTGTATTTGATGAGGATATCTATGATGCAATCAGCCTGGAAACCTGTGTGGAGAAAAGGGAGACCATAGGGGCACCGGGAAGGAAAGCGATGGAACAGGTGATTGCAATAAATGAAGAATATCTGGAAGCTTTGAAGTAGAAGAAAACAGAGACATATAGCGGCTGGAACCGCTATTAATATAAGAAAAGAGGCGTTGTGTATGAATAACACAGATAAGGCAAAACTGGATGCTGCAAAAAGGATGCTGAAGGGAAAGATTGATATGGAAGAGGTTTCCATGCTGATGGGAATTCCGGTGGAACAGCTGAAACCGATTCAGGAAGAAATCGATGAAGAGGTCCGTAAAGTGTATGGTAACATAGATGCATATGATTTTAATATGGGTCAGGTATTATTTGATGATTTTAATGACACAGGTATGAATCCCGATATGCCTGAGGAAGAAGAATAGGCCTGAGACTGGGGATAAAGAGGACATAAGATGAGAAATGAGAGCAAACAGGCGGGTACAATAAATAACGGTATACCAGGGAAATACCCTGAGTATGATATTATGATTGTGGGAAATGGTGTAGCGGGTTTATTTGCTGCCCTGCATTTACCGAAAAACAAAAAAATAGCGATTATTACAAAGGCTGATATGGAGGAAAGCGATTCCTTTCTGGCCCAGGGTGGTATCTGTGTGCTGAAAAATGAGGATGATTATTTCACTTATTTTGAGGATACCATGCGTGCAGGGCATTATGAAAATAACAGGGAATCTGTGGAGATTATGATTCGGTCATCCCAGGACATTATCCGGGAGCTGGTAAATTTCGGCGTGGATTTTGAGAGAGACCAGGGAGAATTCCGGTTTACAAAGGAAGGTGCCCATACAGCTGCAAGAATTTTGTATCATGAGGATTTGACAGGAAAGGAGATTACCTCCAAGCTTCTGGAGAGGGTAAAGGAATTACCCAATGTGACGCTGTTTACACATACCGTTATGGTAGATATATTGGAAAAGGACAATGTCTGTTACGGCACGGTGGTAGAGCTGGCAGACGGAACCGTTAAGAAGATATTCAGCGATTATACTATTTGGGCATGTGGTGGTATTGGCGGTTTATATGAGCATTCTACCAATTTCAGACATTTAACGGGAGATGCACTGGCGGTTTCCTTAAAACATAATATTGAATTGTTAAATATTGATTATGTACAGATTCATCCCACAACGCTTTATTCCCAAAAGCCGGGAAGAAGATTTTTGATTTCGGAGTCAGTGAGAGGAGAAGGGGCAATTTTGCTGGATAAAAACCATCAGCGGTTTGTAGATGAGCTCCTGCCAAGAGATGTGCTGACAAAAAAGATATATGAGCAGATGGAAAAGGATGGTACGGATTATGTACTTCTTTCTCTGGAAAAAATGTCTTCGGATGATATTATGAGGCGCTTTCCAAATATATACCGCCACTGTCTGGAGGAGGGGTATGATATTACAAAGGAACCGATTCCGGTTGTACCGGCGCAGCATTATTTTATGGGCGGTGTCAAAGTGGATTCCAATGGCAGAACTTCTATGGAACGGTTATATGCTGCAGGGGAGACTGCCTGTAACGGGGTACATGGGGCAAACCGTCTGGCTAGTAATTCCCTGCTGGAAAGCCTTGTGTGGGCAAAACGGGCTGCCATTGAGATTGCAGAGGCATATAGCCCTGTTTCCAGGGAATGGTGCAGAACATATTTTATAGATGAGATGGGCGATGCTTACCCGGATAAGCCCTACAGGGATTGTGGAGAAGACTATCATAACAGCGTCAGACAAAAAATAAAGGAAGAGCAGAAAAGAAGAGAGGAAAAGCGGGCATGAGAGAGCTGATGAATTTAAATGTGGATAATTTGATTTTACAGGCATTAAGAGAGGATATAACCAGTGAGGACATAACCACCAATTCTGTTATGCCGGAATACCAGCCGGGAGAGGTTGATTTAATCTGTAAGCAGGATGGTGTTCTGGCAGGTCTGGATGTATTTAAACGGGTGTTTGAGCTTTTAGATGACAAAACAGTATTTGCTATGCAGGCAAAGGATGGCGACCTTGTAAAGAAGGGACAGCTTTTAGGAAAAATCACAGGAGATATCCGTGTCTTGTTAGAGGGGGAACGTACCGCCCTGAATTATCTGCAGAGAATGAGCGGAATTGCAACCTATACCCATTCAATCGCAGTATTATTTGAAGGAAGTAAAACAAAGCTTTTAGATACAAGAAAGACCACCCCGAATATGCGTGTATTTGAGAAATATGCGGTAAAGGTGGGAGGTGGCTACAATCACCGGTTTAATTTATCTGACGGTATTCTGCTTAAGGATAATCACATCGGGGCTGCGGGAAGCGTTGCCAAAGCTGTAAAGATGGCGCAGGAATATGCACCGTTTGTAAGGAAGATTGAGGTTGAGGTAGAAAATCTTGATATGGTAAAGGAAGCTGTGGAGGCAGGAGCAGACATTATCATGCTGGATAATATGGATAAAGAAACCATGAGAGAGGCAGTCCGTATAATTGACGGCAGGGCAAAGACAGAGTGTTCCGGTAACGTTACAAAAGAAAATGTTGCGGATTTGATTGATATCGGAGTGGATTACATTTCCTCCGGCGCTCTGACCCACTCTGCCCCAATTCTTGACCTCTCACTTAAAAACCTGCGCAGGCTATAAGCCGTGCAAGTGCACAAATAAAAAGGAATCCGGAAGAGCATTTATGTTCTTCCGGATTCCTTTTTATTTGTGCGCTTATAGGGCGCCAGCCCGTTCATCGAGCCGGAGCAAAGCGCAGGCGAGATGAGCACGGGTTATATCGAGCCGAGCCGAAGCAAAGCGGAGGCGAGATGAGCACGGAATTATCGAGCTGAGCCGGAGCAAAGCGGAGGCGAGATGGCACGGGCTATTTTACATTGGCTTTAAAACCCCGTGAAAGGATTAACTTATTTTTTACAGAACAATGATTTCAGATTTAACAGGACTTTCTTAATATAATACCTGTCAACAGAAAAGAAAATAAGAGAGATGGAGAAATTCCAGAAAGGTGAAAGGAAGAGAATTATGAAAAAGAATGTAAAAAAATTAGCAGCAACAGCACTGAGCCTGGTAATGCTCGGAGGTGTACTTACGGGATGTGGCGCAGGAGGAAGCAGCGCAATTACCGTGGTTTCCAGAGAAGATGGTTCTGGTACAAGAGGAGCATTTACAGAGCTTTTGGAGATAGCGGTGGATGATGTGGACAATACAGTATCGACTGCAGAGGTTACAAATTCTACATCTGTCATGATGACAACAGTAGCAGGAGATGAGAATGCAATCGGCTACATATCTTTAGGTTCTCTGGATGACAGTGTTAAGGCGTTAAAGGTTGATGGTGTGGAAGCAACAGTGGATAATGTAAAATCCGGTACTTATAAGGTGGCAAGACCTTTTGAAATCTGTATTCCAAAGGATGGCACATCAGAAATAGCTCAGGACTTTATTGATTTTATCTTAAGCGATGACGGTCAGGCAATCATTGATGAAGAGGGTTATATCAGCGTTGAGTCAGGAAAGAAATATGAGGCATCCGGCAAAGAAGGAAAAATTACTCTTGCAGGTTCTACCTCTGTATCTCCTGTAATGGAAAAGTTGACAGAAAAATATAAAGAGTTAAATCCGAATGTGACAACAGAAATCCAGCAGACAGGTTCTTCCGCAGGTATTGAATCTGCCACAGAGGGTGCATGTGATATTGGAATGTCTTCCCGGGAATTAAAGCCGGAAGAGCTTGAAAGCTTAGAGGAGATTCAGATTGCAATGGATGGTATCTGCGTTATTGTAAACAATAACTCTACGGTAGAAGATTTAACAGCAGAGCAGATTAAGCAGATTTATGTAGGCGAAATCACAGACTGGTCCGAATTAAATTAAATTCTTTCCTGAGAGGAAAGAGTAAAGGAATTTCACTATCACTTCTAAAATGTACCATGACTTAAAAGTGATAGTGAAATTTTCATTGCTATCCCTGCAGCAGGAATCTGGAAAGGAGAAAAACTTGAAGAATAATATATCAGAAAAGGTAATGCACGGTGTATTTCTGGTAAGTGCATGTGCATCGATATTAGCGGTAGCATTAATCTGCCTGTTTATTTTTGCAAATGGTGTACCGGCAATTTTTGAAATATCACCGGGTAAATTTTTGGGAGGGACTTCATGGAAGCCCTTAGAGGGCTTATTTGGAATTCTTCCTATGATTGTGGGAAGTATTTATGTAACTGCCGGGGGCGTAATTTTTGGTGTGCCGGTGGGAATTTTATGTGCGGTATTCATGGCAAAATTCTGTCCGGAAAAGCCATATAAGGTGATAAAACCGGCAATCGAGCTGTTGGCAGGCATTCCGTCTATTGTATATGGTTTCTTTGGATTAGTGGTACTGGTGCCTATGGTAAGGAGCCTGTTTGGCGGCAGCGGAAAAAATATTCTGACAGCTTCCATCATGCTTGGAATCATGATTCTGCCGACCATTATCGGAGTTGCCGAATCTTCCATCCGGGCTGTGCCGGAGAGCTATTACGAAGGGGCTCTGGGGCTGGGTGCAACCCATGAGAGGGCAGTATTTTTTGCAGTACTTCCAGCGGCAAAATCAGGAATCCTTGCCGGGGTAATCCTTGGTATCGGACGTGTCATTGGCGAAACTATGGCGGTTGTCATGGTTGCCGGAAACCAGGCGGTTATGCCAACCTCCCTTTTAGGCGGTGTAAGAACCCTTACCTCCAATATTGTACTGGAAATGGGATATGCGTCAGGTCTGCATAAGGATGCATTGATTGGTACAGCAGTTGTATTATTTGTATTTATACTGATTATCAATTTAAGCTTTTCGGCAATCAAGAAAAAAGGAAGGGATTAATTATGGAAGCAGTACAGGATGTAAAGGAAAAGGATATGAATGTAAATGAAATTCGGGGAATCAACCGGCAGACCTTTGCCCAGAAAATGAAGGCATATAAAAGGCAGCCATTGTCCCTGCTTTTATGGCTTTTAGTGGTGGCAGCCGCCATGGTCACAGTAGGGGTGCTGTTGTTTTTGATTGGTTATATACTGGTTAAGGGTATCCCTAATATCAAACCTGAACTGTTTGAGTGGGAATACAATACGGACAATGTATCTATGATGCCAGCCATGATTAATACCCTGTATATGACGGGCTTAACCCTGCTGATGGCGGTTCCTGTGGGTATCTTTTCTGCCATCTACTTAGTGGAATATGCAAAGAGAGGAAATAAACTGGTAAATATCGTGAGAGTCACCACAGAGACCTTACAGGGTATTCCGTCTATTGTATTTGGATTATTCGGTTATCTGATGTTTTGTATCGGCTTGAAATGGGGCTACACCCTGCTGGCAGGTGCCATTACACTGGCGATTATGGTCTTGCCGGTTATCATGAGAACTACAGAGGAGGCACTGCTGGCTGTGCCGGATTCCTATAGGGAAGGAAGCTTTGGACTGGGAGCCGGAAGACTGCGTACTGTATTTAAAATCGTACTGCCGTCAGCAATGCCTGGTATTTTTTCAGGAATCATTCTGGCAATTGGCCGTATAGTGGGAGAAACCGCCGCATTGATTTTCACTGCGGGAACCGTGGCAACGGCAGCCACCGGGCTTTTTGATTCCACCAGAACCCTGGCGGTACATATGTATTGTCTGTTAAGTGAAGGCCTGTATATGGAGCAGGCATATGCAACAGCTGTTGTTCTTCTGGTGATGGTGCTGTTGATTAACGCATTTTCAAGCTTTATTGCTAAGAGGTTTACAAAGAAATAAGCAATTATTTGCTATCAAATTAAAGTTTGTTAGGAAGACCGAGTGATTCGGCAGAATGGAGAATTTAACTATGGACAAATTTACGATAGAAAATCTGGAATTATATTATGGAGATTTTAAAGCCTTAAAGGGAATCAATATGCATATTCCAAAAAATGAGATATCTGCATTTATTGGGCCCTCCGGCTGTGGAAAGTCAACTTTTTTAAAGTCGTTAAACCGGATGAATGATTTGGTGGAGGGATGCAGGATTACCGGAACAGCACTGCTTGACGGAGAGGATATCTATGGAGATATGGATGTTAATCTGCTCCGGAAGAAGGTAGGTATGGTTTTTCAGAAACCGAATCCGTTCCCGATGAGTGTATATGACAATATTGCGTTTGGTCCCAGAACACATGGAATACATTCAAAGGTAAAGTTAGATGAGATTGTGGAGAAATCCCTCCGGGATGCGGCAATATGGGATGAATTAAAGGACCGTCTGAAAAAGAGTGCATTGGGATTATCCGGTGGACAGCAGCAGCGGCTTTGTATCGCCAGGGCATTGGCAGTACAGCCGGATGTATTACTGATGGATGAACCGACCTCGGCGCTTGACCCGATTTCAACCTCTAAAATAGAGGATTTGGCAGTGGAGCTGAAAAAGGATTACACCATAGTCATGGTAACCCATAATATGCAGCAGGCGGCACGTATTTCTGATAAGACGGCATTTTTCTTATTGGGGGAAGTCATTGAATATGATGATACTGAAAAATTGTTCTCAAGTCCTAATGACAAGAGAACAGAGGATTATATTACAGGAAGGTTTGGTTGATTATGCGGAATCGTTTTGACTCACAGTTAGAATTACTGAATAAAGAGCTGATAGAAATGGGTGCGCTTTGCGAGGAACTGATTGAACTGTCAAAAAAAGCGTTATCAGAGGAACATGATTATCTGGAAGCGGCAAAGACGAAAGAAATAGAAGTGGACAGGATGGAAAGTGATATTGAAAATCTCTGTATGAAGCTGCTTTTAAAACAGCAGCCGGTGGCAAGAGATTTGCGTTCCGTATCCTCTGCCCTGAAAATGATATCTGATATGGAGCGGATTGGTGACCAGTCACTGGATATTATTGAAATTGTGGAGTATGTAAAAAGATGCGATGAAAAAAGCAAGGCATGTATTGAAGAGATGGCGAAGGCGGCAGGTAAGATGGTGTCAGACAGCGTAGAGGCTTTTGTGAGAAAGGATGCGGAGCTGGCAAAGGCAGTGATAGAGGCAGATGATGTGGTGGATGACCTTTTTGACAATCTGAAAAAACAGCTGATACAGATTATTTCCAGTGAAAAGTCAGATGGAGAAATGTATATTGATTTGATTATGATTGCAAAATATTATGAGCGGATTGGCGACCATGCAACCAATATTGCGGAGTGGGTTCTTTATTCTCTGACCGGCACAAAGGTATCTGGGAATAAGGATTCCTGATTTATATTTAACATACATTTAACAATGCACTGTTTGTAAAATATAATTGGATATTGTAAAATAAGGATAAAGAATAAGGCTTGTATTTCATGTAATGAAACCACAAGCCTATATGCATTGCAGGATGTTGTTAAAAAATGGAGGGAAGAGCATGATTTATTTATTAGAGGATGATACGAGTATTCAGAATTTTGTTCTATATACATTAAAAAATACAGGCTTTGAGGCAATGGGCTTTGAACGCCCCAGTGATTTCTGGAAAAAAATGGAGGAAGAGCTTCCGGAGCTTTTACTCCTTGATATTATGCTTCCGGAAGAGGATGGAATGGATATTTTAAGAAAGCTCAGGAGCAGCAAGAAGACCAGGAATCTCCCAATTATCATGCTCACCGCAAAGGGAACGGAGTATGATAAGGTATTGGGTCTGGATTCCGGCGCAGATGACTATGTGGCAAAGCCCTTCAGTATGATGGAGCTTATGTCAAGAATCAAGGCATTGCTGCGGAGAAGTGAGACGGTGGAGGAAAAGGCGGATACCTATACCGTTGGTCCGCTTTATGTCAGTATTTCCAAGCATGTGGTAAAGGTAAATGAAGAGGAGATAAATACGCTTACCTATAAAGAATTTGAACTGCTGGCGCTGCTGCTGCAAAACCAGGAAACCGTTTTTTCAAGGGACCAGATTTTACAGTCTGTATGGGGTTATGATTTTGATGGAGAGAGCAGAACCGTGGATGTTCATGTGAGAACCCTGCGGCAGAAATTAGGGGAAGCCGGCAGGCTGATAGAGACAGTGAGAGGTTTTGGATATAAGCTGTGTAATCCGGTGGGCAGATAAGAGAGAGCCGTTTGCTTGTAAAATATATTAGTTGAAGGGGAAATAAGGTGATAAAATGATTAAACGAATCTTTAAAAATACATTTTGGGTATCTATGGTAACCTTATTAATATCCTATGTAATCATAGTGGGTATTTTATATGATTATTTTGACAACCAGATTAAAACAGAGCTTAAGTCGGAGGCGGAATATATAGCTTGCGGCATTGATGCCGTTGGAGAAGAATATCTTACCAATTTTAACCGGAATGTATTTATTAATCAGAATGTTGATACATCGGAAGCCCATAAAAACAGAATTACCTGGGTGGATAAGGAAGGAAATGTATTATTTGATTCAGATGTTGAAGAGAAGAAAATGGAGAACCATAAAGACAGGGATGAAATACAGGATGCAATCAGGGAAGGAGAAGGATATGCAGTAAGATACTCCAATACGTTA
This sequence comes from uncultured Clostridium sp., assembly GCA_900544905.1. Lineage (GTDB taxonomy): Bacteria > Bacillota > Clostridia > Lachnospirales > Lachnospiraceae > CAG-590. The sequence goes on along the minus strand of UQXF01000022.1, from coordinate 10,478 downwards.
GACGAGCAGACTGTTTATTATGCGGTGGAGCTGAGAGATGGCTCGGTTCTCCGTGTATCCAGTGCTTACAATACTGTATTTTCCATCGTGATTGCTATGCTGCAGCCCACAGCATTTCTCGTTTTTCTCATAATCGTTTTATCTTATTTTATGTCAAAGAGTGTTGCGAAAAATATTGTGGCGCCTATCAATAATATGGATTTGTTATACGGTGAGATGGATGAGGAATATGAGGAGTTAGTTCCTCTTCTGAAGCGTATCCGGAAACAGAATATATTGATTGACCAGCAGATGGATGACTTGAGAAGCCAGCAGGCAAAGTTTCAGGCACTTACAGAGCACATGCGGGAGGGCTTTTTGGTGCTTGACCGGAATGAAAAGATTCTGTCCTATAATATGGCGGCAGTGGAGCTGTTGGAGGCATCAAGGGAAATAGATTATACAGGGCAGAATATAGTAAGCTTTGACCGCAACCGGAATGTGAGGGAAGCGGTACAGGAGGCATTGAAAGGGGTTCGCAGCCAGAGGGATTTGGAGGTTGGAGACCGCATTTACCGGATATTGGCAAACCCGATTATCATAGAAGACGTGGTAAAGGATGAGACTGCCGCCCGGCAGGCACCGAAGGATGTATCCGTTCCCGAGGAGCAGGTGGACGGTGTTATCATTATTGTTTTGGATGAGACGGAAAAGGAAAAGCGGGAACAGCTGAGGAGAGAATTTACCTCCAATGTGTCCCATGAGCTTAAGACGCCGCTGACCTCTATTTCGGGAGTGGCTGAGATAATCATGAATGGAATTGTCAAACCGGAGGATATTCCGGAGTTTGCAAAGAACATATATGAAGAGGCGGGAAGACTGATTGATTTGGTTAATGATATTATTTTCCTGTCTAAATTGGATGAGGAAACGGTGGTTTATGAGACAGAGGAAATACATTTAAGAGAGCTGGCAAAGCAGGTGAAGGAGAGACTGAAAATTCCATGTAAAAATAAAGAGGTCGCCATTCATATTGTGGGAGAGGATGTTGTGATGGAAGGAATCCCTTCCATGATAGAAGAGGTGCTCTATAATTTGTGTGACAATGGAATCAAATACAATAAGCAGGGCGGGAAAGTCGCTGTAACCCTTCATTCCGTTATGGAGGATGGCATTTCAAAAGCAGTTATCACAGTGGAGGACACTGGTATTGGGATTCCAACAGAGGAGCAGGAACGTATTTTTGAACGGTTTTACAGAGTGGATAAGAGCCATTCCAAGGCAATTGGGGGAACCGGGCTGGGACTTTCCATTGTAAAGCATGTGGTGCTGCTCCATCATGGAAATATCGGAATAAAGAGTGAGGCAGGAAACGGAACCACTATTACTGTGGTTCTGCCTGTAAAGCATGAATGCTGAGTGTCAGCAGTGACGGTAGAAGAAAAATTAATATAATGGTTGTGAAAATATCCGAAATAGAGTAAAATAGCATATAAGGGAAATCCGTAAGGAAAGGGAGGTATACTTATGATAGAAGTAATATGCTGGCTATTGCTTGCGGCAATCTTCATTGTGTTTGAGATTATCTCACTGGGACTGACCACAATCTGGTTTGCAGGAGGAGCCTTTGTGGCAGCGGTTGCCGGTGCCTGTGGTGCCAATCTGGCGATACAGACTATTTTGTTCGTAGTGGTTTCTGTTATTTTACTGGTGATGACACGGCCGATTGCAGTGAAGCATTTAGATGCAAGGACGGAGAAAACCAATTCAGAGGCGTTGATTGGACAGAAGGCGTATGTTTTACAGGAAATCAATAATCTGAAGGAAGTGGGACAGGCGAAGATTAACGGAATGGAATGGACAGCAAGAGCAAAGGAGGATTCCGTGATAATTCCGGCAGGTGAGACTGTTAAGGTAATCGAGATTCAGGGTGTTAAACTGATTGTTGAGACGATAGCCGAAGTGGAATAGCTTCCATTATTTTAATTTTTTAATGAGAAAAGGAGAAAGATATGAGTATAGGTTTTGGATTTGTTGTTTTTATTTTATTTGTTGCAATCATTGTGATTATGAGCAGTATCCGTATTGTTCCGCAGGCACATGCATATGTTATTGAGCGTCTGGGAACTTATACAGGCACATGGTCCGTTGGCTTACATTTAAAGATGCCGGTGGTTGATAAGGTTGCAAAGAGAGTTACCCTGAAAGAGCAGGTTGTGGATTTTGCACCACAGCCGGTTATTACCAAGGATAATGTAACCATGCGGATTGATACGGTAGTATTTTTCCAGATTACAGACCCTAAGCTGTTCTGCTACGGTGTAGAGAATCCGATTATGGCAATTGAAAACTTAACGGCAACTACGCTTCGTAACATTATCGGTGATTTGGAGTTAGACCAGACGCTCACATCAAGAGAGACCATTAATACGAAGATGCGGGCTACTCTGGATGAGGCTACCGACCCTTGGGGAATCAAGGTAAACCGTGTAGAGCTTAAGAACATTATACCTCCGGCTGCAATTCAGGATGCCATGGAGAAACAGATGAAGGCAGAGCGTGAGAGACGTGAGCAGATTCTGATTGCAGAGGGTGAGAAAAAATCCGCAATCCTCCGGGCAGAGGGTCAGAAGGAGTCCGTTATCTTAGAGGCAGAGGCAGAAAAGCAGTCTGCAATTCTTCGGGCAGAGGCTAAGAAGGAGGCTACAATCCGAGAGGCAGAGGGTCAGGCAGAGGCAATTCTTGCCATTCAGAAAGCAAACGCAGACGGTATCCGTTTACTGAATGAATCTGCACCTTCCGGTGAAGTAATTCAGTTAAAGAGCTTAGAGGCATTTGGAAAGGCAGCTGATGGTAAGGCTACCAAGATTATTATTCCTTCTGAGATTCAGAGCTTGGCAGGTCTTGCAAAATCTGTTGTGGAAGTAGCAAAAGACGAATAATATATTCTCTGTGTTCAGAGAAGCGCGCCGCAGGATAAGCCTGACATAGTGCTTAAAAAGTATGAATATGGCAATCATTCGGGATAAGAAGCAGTTTTTTTCCGGATGGTTGCTTTTTTCAAAGGTGATGGGAGGATAATAATTTGAAATGGAAAATTGAGAAAAAATATCTGAAAATTGGATTGCTTGCTCTGGGAGTAATTGTGCTGGCAATTTTATTTCAGTATATGCTGGAGCATGGAACAGAGGTACAACAGTTTAAAACCCTTGTGAAGCAGACAATGATGCCCATTGTATTTGGTTTTATTCTGGCATATCTGTTAAATCCGATTTTGAAATTTTTTGAACGCTGTTTTTTTACACCGGTGGCAGGGAAGCTTTGGAGAAAGGAAGAGCAGGCGAAAACCAGAAATAAATTTTCAAGGGCATTTGGTGTGCTTTGTACCATGATACTGTTTCTGATTATTTTGGGCGGAGGTCTTTATCTGGTTATTCCGCAGGTGTACCAGTCTCTGAGCAAGATTGTATCGGATGCGCCCCATTATTACAACACAGTGGCAAAATGGGTGGAATCTCTGGAACCGGATAAATCCGAGGTACGTAAATATGTGCTGCTGGGATTGGACCGTATTTATTCCCAGGCAATTACCTATTTGAACCAGGATATTCTTCCTAATATGGACAAGATTGTTGCCGGAATAACCTCTGGAATTGTGGGCGGTCTGAAAATGGTACTCAATTTTATTCTGGCAATCATTATTTCGGTCTATGTCATGGCAGAAAAAGAGACTTTGATTTGTGTAGGGAAGAAGATAACCTTCAGCCTGTTTAATACAAGAAATGCCAATGCAATTATACGGGGCGTACGGTATATGAATCAGGTATTTGGAGGCTTTATCAACGGTAAAATCATCGATTCCTTTATCATTGGTGTACTGTGCTATTTGTTTATGCAGATAGTAGGCTTTGACTATGCGGTGCTGATTAGTATCGTTGTTGGCGTGACCAATATTATTCCATATTTCGGACCATTTATCGGGGCGATTCCAAGTGTCCTGATTTTGTTGATGGTAGACCTTAAAGAAGGACTTATATTTGCGATTTTTGTTATTGTGCTGCAACAGGTGGATGGCAATATTATTGGTCCTCTGATTTTGGGAGACCGGTTAAAGATTTCCAGTATGTGGATATTGTTTGCAATCTTAATTGGAGGCGGCTTCTTTGGAGTACCGGGAATGATTTTAGGAGCGCCTTGTTTTGCCTGTATCTATGCGCTGATTAGTTCCATCTGCAAGGTCAAATTAAAGAAAAAGAAGCTTCCGGTTATGACGGATGCCTATTATTCCATTGACCAGGTGGAGGATGGCGGAATAATTCATGAGCTGCAGACACAAATTAATCCGGAGGAGAGAAAAAACGGGGAAACACCAATTTCCAACGGGGATGATGAGGATAAATAAATTTATAAAGAATTAGGAAGTGGAAAAATGATTCAGGATGATTTAAAGAAAAAGAAGGCGGGGCTGATATTAGAGGGAGGCGCTTCGCGAGGGGTTTTTACAGCGGGGGCATTGGACTTTTTGTTAGAGCAGGATTTTCTGTTCCCATACGTGATTGGCGTTTCGGCAGGAGCCTGTAATGCATTAAGCTATGTTTCTAAGCAGAAGGGAAGAAGCTTTGACTGCATGGCTCCGGAAAAGAAAGAGGATAACTATAAGAACTCCTTTAGAAAGGCAATCCATGACCGCAGCATTTACGATATGGATAAGCTGTTTGAAACCTTTCCGAATGAGACCTTTCCATATGATTTTGAAACCTATATAAGACAGGGAATGGAATGTGAAATGGTGGTAACTAATGTACTGACAGGGCAGGCAGAATATATGCAGGAAAAGGAAAGTGCGGCGAGACTGTGCAATATCTGCCGGGCATCTGCCAGTCTTCCTCTGGCGGCGCCAATGGTTACAATAGACGGAATCCCATATCTGGATGGCGGCTTAGCAGATTCTATTCCTTTGAAGCATGCATTGGAGACCGGACATAAGAAAAATGTGCTGATACTGACAAGACCATACGGATACCGGAAGAAATTTCCAAGTGAGAAGGCAAGAATGTATATAGCCTTTTATAAGGATTATCCGAATCTGGTGAGGAGTATTTACTACCGTCCTTTTTATTATAACAAGAGGATGGAAGCCATTGAACGGTTAGAGCGGGAGAAAAAGATTTTTGTTCTTCGCCCGTCCTTAAAATGTCCAGGCAGGACAGAGGTGAGCCGGGATAAGCTTCAGGCGTTCTATAACCATGGCTATCATACCATGGTTACAGAATTTGACAGAATGAAAGAATTTTTAGGTGTCTGATTGCTTCAGAAATTGTTTAAGCTGTAAATCAAGACATACTGCTTATAGAAAGCGGTTGAGCTCCGGGTTGTAGGTGTAATCAATGGAGGACAGCTTTGCAGTCAGCTCCTGCTGGTTAAGGTTTAAGTCCTCGCAGAGAAGTGCAAGGCTGTCATATTCATCCCGGAGCTTTGTGTTGATGAAGCTCAACAGTATCATTGGGTCATTTGGAATATTTGACATGGGATTCTCCTTTCATGTTCATGCTATTTTAGGCAATTGCGAAACTCTGTTTTTGAAGCCGAAAGTTGTACAAAACAAACAATTCACCACAGGGCACGTTTGCACTACTTGTCGCTCGTAGCAGTACATAAGGTGCCAAAACACGGCACCTAAGTACTGACGGCTCCAAAGTACCCTGTTTGTGAAGTTGTTTATTTTGCACAACTATGTTTCTGATAACAGGCAGTTTCGCAATCGGCTATTGTGATGTTTAATAGATATAATAGGACAGGAAAGGAAATAATGTCAAGAAAATATACGGAGGATTTTACAAGTGCAGGAAGGGAAAGAGAAGGATGGGAAGCTGGAACAGCAGATTCCCGCACATTTAAAGGAAAAAGTGGAACGTGACAGGGAGCAGTACCAGGTACACAGGGAGCAATTGAACGAGAGAACAGAAGAAATCAAAAAGCAGTTTTATGAGAGAAAAAATACATACAGCTTTAAAAAGATTTTTCATGCAGCCTTTAATCTGAGTGCAGACCAGGCAAGCTATGAGGAGATTGATGAACGGATTGAATCCGGTGTGGTACTCCGGGGAACGAATATGTGCATTCTGATTCTTGCTATTTTCATAGCGTCTGTAGGGCTTAACATGAATTCTACGGCAGTTATTATCGGTGCGATGCTGGTGTCTCCGTTGATGGGGGCTATAATGGGGATTGGCTTCGCCCTTGCAATTTATGATACAGATTTATTAAAGCGTTCCGTCACGGTGCTGTTGTTTGAGGTGGTGGTTGCTCTGGCAACCTCGACCATTTATTTTATGCTGTCGCCAATTACGACTCCCAGCTCAGAGCTGCTTGCCAGAACCAGTCCCACCATATGGGATGTGATTATTGCAGTCTGCGGTGGTCTGGCAGGTATGATTGGAACCACCCGTAAGGAAAAATCCAACATTTTGCCGGGGGTTGCCATTGCAACAGCATTAATGCCGCCTCTTTGTACAGCAGGATACGGTCTGGCTGTGGGAAATCTCCGGTATTTTGCGGGAGCCATGTACCTGTTCTGCATTAATGGTGTATTTATTGCTATTTCTACTATGCTGATTACCGTTTTTTTAAGGCTTCCCTCTAAGAAGGCAGCCAATAAGGAAACCAGAAAGCAGCTTGTGAAGCGTGTCATAATCGTTGCGGTGGCAGCCATTGTACCCTCCGTGTTTTTGGCGGCAGATATTGTAAAGGATTCCGTGTTCCAGAGCAATGTCAGTAATTACATTGAAACAGAGTTCCGGTTTGATAATACGCAGGTTGTAAAATACGAGGTAAATGAAGAGAGTAAGGAGTTAAAGGTAGCTGTAATCGGAGCTACTTTAAATGATGCTGTAATAGAAAAATTACAGCAGAGTATGGAAGAGTACCATATTGAAAATCTTTCCCTGAATGTCCAGCAGACTGTTGTAAAGGCTGGAATTACCTCAGAGGAATTAGAGGCCTATGTAAAAAATGAAACCAGCCAGCTGAATGCTGCCAATGAGGAGGACTATCAGGAACTGCAAAGCCAGCTGATTGCTGTAAAGTCAGAGCTTTCGGAATATCAGAGTCGTGAAGTGGATGTGGAGGCGTTGCAGGAGGAAATTATAGCGCTGTATCCAAAGGTAACCGCAGTGCATGCCGGATATTTGAAGGATAGCAGTGAAGAACAGATGGCGGTTATTCTGGAGGTAAAGGAACCGCTTTCTGAAAATAACATGAAAACATTGGAGAAGTGGATTGGCAAGCGGCTGGAAGTGGAGAAAACCGTGGTTTATCAGAGTATGGACAATATCCTTTATCCGGCAGGCATGGAGAAAGAGATGGAGAAGGATGAGACGGAAGATAATGGCACAGGGGAAAATGCGGCTCAACAGGCTGATGAAGCGGAGGAGCCGACAGAGAGCTGACAGTGGAGCCCAAGGCTTTCTTGACGAAATAGAAAGGGAAGTATATTATTAAAACGATGAAGGAAAAGAGCAGGAGGAAGAAGAAAATGGGTTTGGAACAATTTGAAGGATATACATATGTGCAGGGCGGCGTCTGTGCAGCAAAGGGGTTTAAAGCAAATGGGCTTAACTGTGGATTATATGCGGATAAGAATAAAAATGACCTGGCATTGATAGTCAGTGATGAGATATGTAATGCAGCTGCCGTATATACTACCAATAAGGTAAAGGGAGCTCCGATTCTTGTGACAAAAAACCATCTGTCAGCAACGAAGGGAAAAAGCAGGGCGGTTATCGCCAATTCAAAAAATGCCAATACCTGTAATGCCGATGGGGAGGAGAAGGCACAGAAAATGACGGAGCTGGCGGCAAAAGAGCTGGGAATTGCAGCAGATGAGGTGATAGTTGCCTCCACGGGTGTCATTGGACAGGTTCTTCCCATAGAGCCGATTGAGAGCCATATTGGCGAGCTGGTAAGCGGACTTTCCTATGATGGTAATTCCAGAGCGGTTAATGCCATTATGACAACGGATACAGTGCCAAAGGAAATTGCAGTAACCTTTACAGCAGGAGGCGTTACATGCACTTTGGGCGGTATGGCAAAGGGCAGTGGAATGATTCATCCGAATATGGCGACTACACTGAACTTTCTCACAACAGATGCGGCTGTCTCCACAGAACTGATTCAGAAGGCACTTTCGGAAATTACAAAAATAACATACAATTGTCTGAGCATTGACGGGGATACCTCAACCAATGATATGGTCTGTGTGCTGGCAAATGGGATGGCAGGCAACAAAGAGATTACAGTGGAGGATGAAGCTTATCAGAGTTTTAAGCAGGCGCTTTATATTGTGATGATGAATCTGACAAAAATGCTGGCGAAGGATGGGGAAGGCGCCACGAAGCTGATTGAGTGTACGGTTTCGGAGGCAAAGGATTTGGACACGGCAATTATTGTTGCCAAAAGCGTTATCCGTTCTCCATTATTTAAATGCGCCATCTTTGGAGAGGATGCAAACTGGGGACGAATCCTGTGTGCAGTAGGATATGCCGAGGCAGACTTTGATATCAATAAGGTGGATGTGGAGCTTGCTTCCGGGAAAGGCGTTCTGCCGGTGTGCCGCAATGGCGCAGGTATTGCATTTTCAGAAGATTTTGCAAAGGAAGTACTTGCGGAGGATGAGATTTTGGTTCATATTTCCCTGCATGACGGAGAGGCAAAAGCCAGAGCGTGGGGATGTGATTTGACCTATGACTATGTAAAAATTAATGGAGATTACCGCTCCTAGGAGGGAAATTCCAAATTTTTCTGCGTTGTCAGGCATATGCGAAAAAGATTCGGTGGACCTTTTTTAAGTGGACAGAATTGGAAAAAATAAATTTATTTAAATATGTATAAGCCATGGAAGAAAAAGGCAGACTAACCTGAGAATGTAAGAGAAGGAGTTTGCTTATGAAGGGTACAAAAAATGGTAAGGTAGAGCTTACAAAAACAGCAGTAATACTCGGTATTTTGCTTGCGGTACTGTTTGGCGGTGCAAATGCATATCTGGGACTGCGGGTTGGTATGACGGTATCCGCATCGATTCCGGCAGCTGTCATTTCCATGGGAATTATAAGAATTTTATTAAAGAAAGAGTCAGTGTTGGAGAATAATATGGTTCAGACCATTGGTTCCGCAGGAGAATCATTGGCGGCAGGCGCTATATTTACGATACCGGCTCTTTTTATGTGGGCAAATGAGACAGGGGACAATCCCCCGGGATTCCTGGAAATTTCACTGATTACTTTATGCGGAGGACTGCTTGGCGTATTATTTATGGTGCCTTTGCGGAATATGCTTATTGTGAGGGAGAAAAATACACTGACATTTCCTGAGGGAACAGCATGCGCAAAGGTACTGCTGGCGGCGGAGCAGGCAGGCGAGGCAGTTGCCGTATTTGCAGGACTGTTTATCGGTGCGGTGTATAAATTCATTGCAGACGGTCTGAAAATATTCCCGTCCGAAGTGGATTACAGCCTGAAACGGTATAAGGGAGCAGGCATCGGGGCGGATGTACTGCCGGCACTGCTGGGGGTCGGGTATATTTGTGGGCCAAAGGTAGCGTCTTACCTGTTTGCCGGTGGTGTGCTTGGATGGTTTGTGATTATGCCCCTGCTGGTACTGGCAGGAGGAAATGCCATTCTGTTCCCGGCAGATGTGCCAATCAGTGAGCTGGATACATGGGGAATATGGGGAAACTATATTCGCTATATCGGCGCAGGTGCGGTGGCGGCAGGAGGAATTATTTCGCTTGTAAAATCCGTTCCATTGATTTGGATGACATTCCGGGAGTCTTTAAAAAGCCGTGACCATGACCAGGCAGAGGAAAATACGAGAGAATTGCCTGTCTGGTTTGTATTCTGGGGAATTGTAATCCTTGCAGTTGCCTTGTGGCTGATTCCTGTAGTTCCTGTAAATCTTGCCGGTGCCATTTTAATTGTAGTGTTTGGCTTTTTCTTTGCCACAGTTTCCTCAAGAATGGTGGGACTTGTGGGAAGCAGCAACAACCCGGTATCCGGTATGGCAATAGCAACGCTGCTGATATCTACCTTTCTGTTGAAATTTATTGGAAATAACGGGATGGAGGGCATGGTTGCAGCGATTTGTATTGGTACGGTAATCTGTATTATTGCGGCTATGGCAGGCGATACATCCCAGGATTTAAAAACCGGGTATCTGGTAGGGGCAACGCCGATAAAGCAGCAGATAGGAGAAATGATTGGGGTGGTGGCGGCGGCCTTTACCATTGGGGGGGTCCTGTATCTGTTAAACATGGCATGGGGATATGGCTCTTCTGAGCTTCCGGCACCGCAGGCGACCTTGATGAAAATGGTGGTGGAGGGAGTTATGGAGGGAAATCTTCCATGGAATCTGGTATTTGCCGGGGTAGCGGTGGCAGTTATCATCGAAATATTGCAGCTGTCTCTTATACACATCTGACGCTGCCGACGATCTTACGCGTGTAG
>UQXF01000021.1 GCA_900544905.1 uncultured Clostridium sp. | reverse complement strand
GTATATGCCCCTTATGTGCAGAGAGGAAACTTCCCGGTATTGGTGGACAGAATCTCCTGCAAGGGTATCCGTGTTGTTACCGGAAAAGGAAACGTGTAGAGACTGTTCCCGGAAATTCTCTGCGGACTGCTCCGTACAGCGTGAAAGGAGCAAAGGGAGTAGAGAAGTTCCGGGAACGTGGCGAAAGCCACGGCATACTACGAAAGGCAGGGATGATGATAACAGAGGTAATGAAAATTTCAGAACCCCCCTATACTAACAGGGGGGTAACTCGTCAGAAAGAAGATTTGACAGCACTGATTGACTGGTGTCAGATTACTGTCAAAGGTGTAGACGTGTTCATAATCATAGAAGATATCTTGCGGATTCCACTGAGTTTTATGGAACTGCATGGTAAGGAAAAAGGAATTGCTGGACACGAACTGATAGCAAGATTTGACAATATCAAGATTCTGAAACCGACAGGAAATGCACAGTATGAGGGATTTCAGATTCTTATGAGTGGTTCGGGGTGCAGGAATTATGAAAATTTCCTTATGATGAATAAGGAAACATGGTTTGATTTTCTGGAAAGAGTTTGCAGATACCCGGTGAATTTTCCGAGGATAGACTTGGCAATCGACGATACAAAGCCTTATCTGTCTATCCCGGAATTGATTCGTCTGAAAAACGAGGGGCTGATATCTAGTCAGTTGCGTGATACAGCAGAGAATCGTTCTGATAGACTGAAAGAGGATGAAATAGAAGCGCAGGGAAAAACACTATATCTCGGCAGTAAACACAGTGATTTTCGGATTACATTCTATGAAAAGGGATATGAACAGGCAGAAAAGTTCGGAAAAGAACTCAACCCGGACTGGAACAGATATGAACTTCGATTCCGGCACAAAAAAGCGGTCAGATTAGTAGAAGAACTTCTGAAAGACAGGGATGTGGCACGGATTGCGTTGTCTGTATTAAACGAGAAAGTGCGGTTTTTACAGAAGCCGGAAAACAGCACGGTTACAAGAAAACGGCTTTATCCTACTTATCCCCCGTGGGAAGAACTCATGCAGGATGTAGGGAAGATAAAGTTGACCATGAATCCAGAGAAAAAGACACTGGAACGAACATGGCAGTGGCTGAACGTAGCAGTTTCGCCCTCTTTAAAGCTAATGGATAAAATCGGAAAACTGGATAACAGAGATTATATCCGCCAGCTAATAGAACGGGGGCAGATGAACGAAGAACAACAACGCATATATGAGGACTATAAAAAATCTTTCCTTTTGAGGGAAGAAGAAAGGAGAATCTTTGACAGAACATACACAGAAAACGATACAGACAAAGAAAGCCCTTACAGTGAATGAAGCGTCAGAGTATACGGGAATTGGAAGAAATAATCTGCGAAAGCTGATTACATGGCAGAAGATTCCGGTCATAAGGATTGGAAATAAGATTCTTATACGCTCTGAGGTTTTAGACCAGTTTTTGAAGAAAAACGAAGGGCATAATCTGAAAAATAAATATGAAGTAATTGCAGTATAAACACAAATAAGCATATAATACTGTCAGACCAGTTCTGATAGTCCTTGCACGGAAAGGAGCGTGCAGATTGGGCAAGGACTTAAAAGGAAATCCATTACCGCCGGGAATTATGCAGAGAAAAAGCGGAATTTACAGAGGGCGGTTTTATTACAAAGGAGAAACGTATACAAAAGATAGTGCGGACTTAAAAAAGTTAGTTCAAGAAATGGAAGATTTACGCTATGAAGTCAAGCATGGGTTGAAAGGAAAGGGCGATAATATCACTCTGGATACATGGTTTGATATCTGGCTGAATACCCATAAGAAGCGGACTATCAAGGAGAGTACACAAGTACGTTATGATGATTTTTACAGACGTTACATAAAGAAGCAGATAGGAAAACAACGTGTGGCAGATTTTAATCCGATTATTTTGGAACGTCTGCTTCAGAATATGGCAGATGATGATTACAGCACAAAGACTATACGGGATGTGTATAATATTCTCAATGCTATGTTCAAATATGCAGTGCATAACAGGATTCTTACATTCAACCCATGTGCAGGAGTGGAAGTTCCCAAAACAAAGACAAAACAGATACGGGTACTGACTGTGAAAGAACAACGGGAAGTATTGGAACACGCAAAGGAGAGAATACACGAGAATCTCATACAGGTAGCACTCGGAACGGGAATGCGTGGCGGAGAACTGCTTGGGCTTACATGGGATGATGTAGATTTTCGGAAACGGGAAATTTCTGTAAATAAAACGTTGGTGTATATCAAAGATAAGGAAACAAAGAAGTATGTATTCAAGTACCAGACACCAAAGACAAAGAACAGTATACGGACGATTCCCATGCAGGACAGTGTGTATAAGGCTTTAAAACGTCAGTGGATTCAGTTGAAAGAAATGCAGTTGTCAGCTAGTGAATGGCAACCATTAGAGGGATTTGAAAATCTTGTGTTTGTTGGAAAGAACGGAAAACCGATTACAGAACACACCTTTCAAGTGACGTTAGACTGGATAGAAAAATCTATCAATAAGGAACGAAAAAAGCAGGCAGAGAAAAACAAGACAGTGTTTATACCGATTCCGCATTTTTATCCACATGCACTTCGTCATACTTTTGCAACGCGTTGTTTTGAAGCCGGGATTGACGCAAAGGTAGTACAAGGATTCCTCGGACATTATTCCATAGCAATCACACTGGATTTGTATACGCACGTCACAGATGATAAAGCAAAATCGGAAATGGATAAATTACAGAATTTGTATAAGGAAATCATATAATCAGAACAAGAATAAGAAAGAGAATAGAAAAGGTGCAACATTTCTTTAGAAAATTATTTGACCGAGATTTGACCGAAGCGGATTTTGCAACAAGTACAGAACAGCGAAAACCCGCTAACCACAAGGGCTAACGGGCTTCGTTGTTTTATAGTTATCTAAAGGAATGAGCTTTAGATAATATCACAAGGGAAAAGTTTTCAAAAACTTCTGGTAACTCTTTGAAATACATATCATATCAATAGATACGATAATATAAATTATGTTTGTATTTGTTGATAACAGGTTTATATCGGAAAAATTGTAAATTTATTTTCTATGTGAATTTTCATTTTTGTAGGGCTGGCATTAGACCAGCCCTTGATTTCATTATAATAGATAAAAAGATATTGAATATATATGCACGGTAAAAAGACGATTCTCAATAAATGAGATTGGGAAAAAGTAACCTTAGTGCTGTTGAAAAAATCACCATAGTTCTAATGAATCTTCTGCATCTACCCATATCTGCATTGTTTCATCAAGATATAATTTTGCATATTCAAGCGGTTTATCAATGGCAAGTGCGTTCAATGCACAGTCTGATCCGGGTGTGGTTTTTAAATCCTTTTCGGCTTCCCAACAGTCAATGCGGAGCATATAACCAGCAGAAGTATAAATATCAATGCTGTTTCTGTGTGGATTGTATTCTGCAAATATTGTTCTCATCGTATAGAATCTCCTTATCATTCAATCAGTCATTTGTTACAAAAATCAGAAGCATTTCAATCAGTTCACCATGTCACTTTTATTTTGTGTTATACTGTTTTATAGATTTTTCTTGCCCTTGTATTTGCCCTTATCAGAGTTCGTAAACGCTGACGGGACGATATAACACAAGGGAAACAATAAGGGAAAGCTCACCTGCGATAAATCCAGTGTTTTCAAGGGTTTGCAGAGAATTTAATAACAAAATATAACAGTTATTAAATTCCCTAAAACAGGTGAAATCTCAATCGGAAGTTGTAAAGGAGTATACTATGTCGGTTAATATAGCAGAAACATTTGAATTATTGTTCGATAAAAACAACATGATTGCATATAAGGCATTACAGGAATTGCAAAAAGAAAGCGCTGAAACGGATTGCGTCTACCCTTATATGGATAAATTAAGTGATATGCTTGACAGTGATAATTCTTATGTTCGTACAAGAGGGCTTACATTACTTGCCTATAATGCAAAATGGGATAAAGATTATAAAATTGATGAAATCATTGATAAATATTTAAGACACATAACAGATGTTAAGCCCATTACAGCAAGACAATGTATTAAGTTGTTGCCGATTATAGCAAAGTATAAGCCAGAATTGAGGAATGATATTATTTCTGCACTTCATAAGGCAAATATATGTATTTACGGTGATAGTATGCAACCATTAGTTTGCAAGGATATTCAAAAAGCGCTAAAAGAAATACAAGGATTATAAAAGCACAAATTCTTATTTGTCGGAGAATTGGGCAAAGCGGAAATTAGAAGATGCAGGTGCAAAATTTATTAAATAAAAGCTAAAATTTGTTGGGGGTAAGGAAAATGCTGTATAACATTAATCCATTGAGGTATTCAGATTTTATTGCTATTGCAGACGCCCATGACTGTGGTAAGGTTTATCCTCTTTCTATTGCAGAGGGCATTCAAAAGGGAGATATTTTCATAAGTTCAATGGAGAATTATAACAATGCTCTGTTTTGGGCATATTGTGGTTTTGCTTATCTTTCAGGAAAAGCTGATGAATCCTTTCTTGAAGATATATATGAACTTATGTTGGATAGAATTAAATTAGATTCCAGACGCTTTCTTTTAATGACAAGAGATGAATATGTACAAGAATATTTCAAGTCAAAACAGGATGTTATGGTGGAAAAGAGATATTTATTTGCATATTCAAAAAACAGAGAAATTGTCGAGCCAATCTTACCTGCTGGATATGAATTGAAAGAAATAGATAATCAGTTGTTGGAGGAAATTTCAGGGAAAATTACGCCGGCTCTCTTTTGGCAAGATGTAAATGATTTTCTGGCAAAAGGAAAGGGATATTGTATAACCTGTGATAATGATATTGCTTCTTGGGCTTTTTCTGCTGCGGTAAGCAGTAAAGAAATTGACATAGGGATAGAAACAAATCCCAAATATAAACAACAAGGCTTAGGATTGATTGTTGCCCAAAAGATGATACAATACACCATTGGGCAAGAAAAAGAACCTGTATGGGCATGTCACTATCAAAATGCTGCTTCTGAAAGAATGGCAGAAAAGCTGGGTTTTGTAAAAGTATCTGAGTGCATAGTAATGGCTATTGAATAGATAGCCATTTGCTGGTAAAATATTATTACTAAAAAATGTGCCAACACACAAAAATGAGGAGTGATACTGTGGAGATTAAGAGGGATGTATACCTTGAACAGTTAAAGATAAAAAAGATAATGGAATGATAATAATTATCACATGAATTAGGAGATGTGGAAAACCATTCCTGTTATTTGTATTGTTTAAGAAATATTTATTGGAGAGTGGTGTAGATAATGACCATATCATTGAGATTGCCTTGGATGGTATTGAAAATGAGGAACTGAGAGACCCCAAAAAGTGTTATCAGTATATCAAGGATGCCATGAAAGATGAACAGAAGTATTATTTGCTTTTAGATGAAGTGCAGTTTATGCCACGATTTGAAGAAGTGCTGAACAGTTTGCTTCGTATGAGCAACATTGATGTATATGTGACCGGAAGTAACTCTAAATTTTTATCCAGTGATATTGTAACTGAATTTAGAGGCAGAGGAGATGAGATGCGAATTTATCCTTTATCATTTGCAGAGTTCTATCATGCTTATGATGGAGATTATGATGATGCTTGGAATGAATATATGATATATGGTGGACTTCCACAGGTGGCACTATTTTCTGTTGAACGCCAAAAGGCAGAATATTTAAAAAATATTTTTACCAATGTCTATATTAAGGATGTGGTAGAGCGAAATAAGATTCAAAATGTTGATGAAATTGGAACTTTGGTAGATATTCTTGCTTCTGCCATAGGCGCACCTACTAATCCAACCAAAATATCAAATACCTTTAAAAGTGAACGAGGAATTAGTTATAGTAATAAAACCATATCCAACCATATTGATTATCTGACAGAGGCTTTTTTGATTTCTAAAGCGAATCGATATGATATTAAGGGTAGAAAATATGTGGGTGCGAACCTGAAATATTACTTTTCAGATGTGGGACTTAGAAATGCCAGATTGAATTTCAGACAGCAGGAACCTACGCATATTATGGAGAACATTGTTTATAATGAATTACTTGTGCGTGGCTATAATGTGGATGTTGGTATCGTAGAGGTGTATGCAAAAAATAGTGAAGGAAAAACGACTCGTAAGCAGTTGGAGGTTGATTTTGTAGTAAATCAGGGTAGTCAGAGATATTATATTCAAGCAGCCTATGATATGGCTTCAGAGGAAAAACAGACGCAGGAATTTAATTCGTTAAGAAATATTCCTGATTCATTTAAGAAGATTGTTATAGTAAATGGTACCCAAAAGCCTTGGAGAAATGATGAGGGATTTGTAATCATGGGGATGAAATATTTTCTTCTTAATGCAGATAGTTTGGAATTTTAGTAAGTTGGGAGTATATGCACTCGAAAGCTGGAAATGACTATATGCATGAAGCGCGGGTTTTAATATTTTCTGGATGAGAAACTAAGTACAACAGTATCTTAAAGGTGGTTCCGAGAATAGAAACGAATAATTCATTTGTCAATATAATCGGTGATGCACAATTTGACCGAGATTATTATGGAAAATATACTAACGAGTATCAAAAATTTACCTTTATCAACGGCACACTTTTGATTAAAGGTGAGGATAGATGGGGAAATCCTATTGAGATTGATATAACAAGTGTATGAGAACAAAGAAAAATCTAATTTAATTAATATGTGAGGCAGAATGAAATGCAGTTAGAGGGAAAATCAAAAGAGCACAAAGGGATGCGAAGATTTAATCGGATAATGAGAATGAAATTTGGAGAAGATATTAATCTTACTTCATACTATGGACCTGTTCAAATGTGCGTGTTTGGTTTGACATACAAATATGTTTCTATGAATTATATGATAGAAGTTGAATGTGAAAGAGGATATATCACGTTAAATGTAAAAAATGATGAGGAATAGAGCTTTTCTCCTTGGATGATTTATCCAGAATCAAGATATTATCATTTTGAAGATAACGAAAAAGATGTAATTCAACTAATTGAATTAGTATACAAGGCAATTAATAATCAAGAAATTATTTTTATAAATAACGAGGAGAGGTTAAAACGAATGTCAGAAGTAGAATTTGTTATGAGATAGCAGATTATTTAATTGAGCACGGTGCAGATTATGCTGCCTGGGCTGTCTGAAATGATATTAATTAAAGATGACTATTAGTGAGCTGGATAAAATGAATCAACTGAGAGATATGAACTTGTTTATGTCCTTTTATCCAAGAGGAATCGCTGATAGTTGGAATCTGAATGATAACCTTGGGAAAGAGTTGCTGGATGTTTTAGATGTGTATATTAAACTTTAAGAATTAGAAATTGGAGCGGGATTATGTTTTATATTAACTATTTTCACATTTACATGGCAGGAGGTATTTAATGAACAACCAATTTATACAAGGGGTACTGTTTGATTGGGATAAGATAGATAATGATAGTTACCTAAAGAAAATTGAAGCATTTCGGAATGTTGAAAAACTCGAGTTTAAAAACCCAATAACATTTTTTGTCGGAGAAAATGGAAGTGGAAAGTCAACATTACTTGAAGCAATTGCAGTGGCTCATGGCTTTAATCCCGAAGGTGGCACGAAAAATTATGCTTTTTCTACGCATGATACGCATTCTGAGTTGTATAATGCTATAAGAATTGTAAAAGGATATAGAAAGGAAAAATGGGGCTATTTTCTTAGAGCTGAAAGTTTTTATAATGTTGCAACTCAAGAAGAGGAGTATGCAGATATTTCACACCCTTCAGCCAGATATCACGAAAAATCGCATGGAGAAAGTTTTTTGGCGTTAGCGCAGAATAATCTTAAAGTAAATGGGTTGTATCTTTTTGATGAGCCAGAAGCAGCATTATCTCCTCAAAGACAACTTACATTGTTAATGGAAATATATAGATGCGCAAAAGAGGGAGCACAATTTTTTATTGTTACACATTCTCCTATATTATTAGGTATTCCAAATGCGGAAATTTATTGTTTTGATAATGGCAGCATTCATTTGTGTTCTTATGAAGAAACGGAAAGTTATCAAGTTACAGAAATGTTTATTAATAATAGGACCGCTTTATTAGGCAGACTTTTGGAAGATTAGTATAAAAAAAGCACTAAGCGGTCATATTCCAACGGTTTATTTCACTTTTCTTATAACAAGTCCAACAATAGACAGATACTGCCCGATTCCCTTTTCAAAGAACTTCTCATCATGTAACGCAAATTCATGTTTGGACAAAAACCAATCGTTCCATGCTGCATCAAAGCTCTCTGCATCAAAATCCATCACAATCTCGAACTTATCGCTCTGACCGATATGATTCAACCACCATTCTCTACTATGAAATAAATTATATTCATTTTCTTCACCATCCAGCCATTCAAGGATAACTTCCGGTTCATTTCCGTGTATTTCTTCCTTCAACCCCGGCATTGCAATAATTGCCACCCCGTTTGTTTTTAATAATGGTAAAATCTTTTGCTCAAAGAAGTATGGTTGTGTTCCAACATAGTGAAATGAATCTATGCTCACAATAGCATCGAAATATTCCTCCGCAAAGGGTAAGTCATTAGCATCCGCATGAATAGGTATTATCTTTTCTGAGACCTGCCATTCGTTGAAATGAATATTATTTTCCGTTGCACTAATCCATAAATCCGTTGCGAAAACATTTACATCAGCTTCTTTCGCAAGAAACAAGCTGGTTAATCCTTTTCCACAACCTAAGTCCAATACTCGTGTTCCCCGCTCAAGCGGATACTTTTCAAGCATTTCCTCAAGTAATCTCACACTATTCGGTCCCATTAAATATTCCTTATTAAAAAGTTCTTTATATTTATCAGCTTTTTTCACTACAATTCCTCCATCATTCTCTTATTATTGGCTTCATATTCATGTATGATTCCCTGAATTCTTTTTTCAGAGAGATAATATACCTCACTTAACTCTGTGATTGTCTGCCCTGAATAATAGCGTTTTACTATCGTTTGGTTACGCTCTGCCAATTTTTCTTTTGTTCCATTCTTTTCACCCCATGATAATGAATTTTCATTTTTTCTGGGAATATAAATCAGTTGACCATCGACATACTTTTGAATTTCTTCAACAAGAATCTTTGGTAACACATCATCTGCATTTACATAGCTCATCGGCATCCTCCTAATAATAACTTAGGGTGCAACGGCTATCACATATTCTTTTTTTATTTGCAATAGCCATCGCTATCGCACAATAGACTTATACTTCTTCAAAAAGCACTCTTTTAACCTTTCTAACTGTATTTTACATAATAATAGCATATATACAAACGGTGCTTCAATCTCAAATTTGATTAAACCCATTTTCAAGTCAATCCATCCTCTGAATAAATCAATCTGTCCTTCCCTGCAAATTATTAATTTACAATGGCAGCGGCAAGCACTTAGGAGAAATCTCAGGTGCTTTTCGAATGCAAATATTTACAGCGGCAGGGACAGAAAGGAGACAGGATTAAATTGCAGAAATGGAAACCTTGTGTTACGATATAGCACAAGGGAACACATAAGGGAATGCACACCAACCCTTAAATTATGTGTTTGCATAATTTGAATTTAGTGAGGAAAACCATTATGAAAGCAATATATAGCAAAATGCCTATTGTATCTGGAATACTAATGGGACAAGGGTTATTAGTGCTCTTTGTCTTATTTGAATATTTCCTTGTGCAAGCAGGAATATCCGAATGTGGACTGATAGTAGATGCGTGTATTCGGGTTGCATTTGGTATTATTGCACTTTTGTTAATAAAAATGATTTACCGAGAACGGTTCACAAGGTTATTTACTGCAAAAATACCTAAATCAACTTGGTTATACTGTATCCCCTTCTTTTTGTACGTAGCAGTGGAATTTATGTATCTGCCAATATCCGACCATTTGACAACCGCTTATGTTTCTTATTTCTGGTTGGTTTGTGTTAGTCAGTTGGTAACGGGTTTTTGGGAAGAAGCTGCGTCCAAAGGTCTTGTAATGAGCGGCATGCTTTCAAAGTGGGAATACACTGTCAAAGGTAGAATAGCAATGACATTAATTACAGGATTTCATTTTGGAATGTTACATATCTTAAATGTACTTTTTAATAATGATATTATGTATTGTTTGTGGAATTCCTTATATTCCAGTGCATTTGGAGTTTTCTTGGCTGCAATCTATTTACATTCAAAAAATATCACTTTCTGTATGGTTTTACATGCTGTATGGGATATCGTAGTCAACATACCGGGTAACTTTTGCGAAGGGATTCATGAGGGTGCAGTGCTAAACTTTATTCATGTATCTCAGGATATACTTCAGCTTGGTATATTTCCAATAGTCGCAATTATAATTTGCATATTGAAAGAAAAAGATTATAAATCAGGATTTTTGGAGGATGTTGGTTGAATGAAAATATTGGATATTTTTCTTGGTTACCTACAGAAAAAATGAGTTTAGAGCAATTAGAAAAAATTTTTGAGGAATATTTTAATGGAACTTATAAAGGAGAATATATTATTTCACTTGAAACACCATGCAATGTTGGAAGGGATATTCTTAATTGCATAGAAGAGTTGATAGAAGAAGAAAAAAAGATTGCATACATTTTAAAAGATAACAATATTATTGCTCTAATAGGTTGTAGAGAATAGTCCAACTTCCGATTTATCAGATTAAAGAGAATAATCGTATCTATTGGTTTATTGCATTATTCCGATGAATGGAAAATATTATTCCGATAACGTTGATATTGTTCCGATAATAGGGTATACTGTTCCTTAAAGAGAGGTGCAGATTTATGTATATGACAGTGAAGCAAGCCGCTGATAAGTGGGGCATTTCAGATAGAAGGGTACGCACATTATGCTCGGAAGGTAAGATTCCAGGTGTTACCCGTCAAGGACGCAGCTGGTTGATTCCAACGGTTGCGAAGAAGCCGGAGGATGGACGATTTAAAACAGCGGAAAGTTTATTGGACATCATAGACAGAAAGAAAATGGAACTGGATTCCAGACGTCCTTTGACAGAGGGGGAAGTAGAACGGCTGACGGAGGAGTTTGTTGTAGAATATACTTATAATTCCAATGCGATTGAAGGAAACACACTGACCTTGCGTGAAACGGATATGGTATTGCGTGGATTAACCATTGACCAAAAACCGTTAAAGTATCACATGGAGGCAGTCGGACACAAAGAGGCGTTTGACTTTGTACGGGATTTGGTAAAAAATCAGATACCTTTATCAGAAAATGTTATCAAACAGATTCATTATCTGGTATTAGCGGATAAAAAGGATGACCGTGGTGTTTATCGAAGGATTCCGGTACGAATAATGGGTGCAAAACATGAGCCTGTGCAGCCATATCTGATTCAGCCTAAGATGGAGCAGTTGCTGGAAACCTATAGGAATAGTACAGAGCATATTATTCCCAGGCTCGCCCGGTTTCATATAGAATTTGAGGGGATTCATCCGTTCATTGATGGGAATGGTAGAACTGGACGTCTGCTTGTGAATCTGGAATTGATGAAAGCCGGGTATCCACCGATTGATATTAAATTTACAGATAGGAGTTCTTATTATCGTGCTTTCGATGAATACCATGTGAAACATAACCTTGGTGTAATGGAAAAGCTGTTTGCGGGATATGTAAATGTGAGACTAGACAGTTACCTGGAGATGTTGGAGGAATAGAAATTGATAGAACACATTTACCATTATACTGTTTTTTGTAGAGTGAAAGGAAAGTAAATGCTTGGCAAAAGTCGTTGCAAAAACTAACGAATGGTAGTATAATAACTATCGTTAAGTATAGGAGGTGTATAGATGAACAGGAAGGAAGAAATTATTCTTGTTACCTTAGAGCTTGCAGCGACAAATGGGTTGAGCAATGTGTCAATGGCTCAAATAGCAGAAAAAATGGGAATACGAAAACCGTCGCTGTATAACCACTTCAAATCAAAAGAAGAAATTATTGCTGCAATGTATCAATATCTAAGGAAAAAATCAAAAGAACAATTATCATTTGCGGATACTGATTATGGCGAATTTATCAAGGATAAAAGTATGGAAGAAGCATTAACACAGTCGGTATCAAATTACAGCAACATAAGCACCGAAAGTAAAATGTTTTCCTTTTACAAGGTCATTTATTCTGAACGGGCAGTCAATCCAACTGCCGCTAAAATTATGGCAGAAGAAACAAAAAGAATGATTTTGGCAACTAAAAATCTGTTTTATGCTTTGCAGGTACACAAAAAAATCTGTATCAGGGATATAGATATGGCAGCCACCTCTTTTGCCATGACGGTTCATGCTATCATGGACTATCAATTAGATTGCGCTTGTTCTGGCGAGCCTGTTTCAGAGGACATGATACAAAGTTACATAAAATGGTTTTGTAATCAATTTGGAGGAGTGGATAATGAAAAAAACATTGATTAACTGGTTAGGGCTTTTGGGTATCGTATCATTACTGTCCTATACCACAGCGGTAATATTTTCTCCTGCTGCATATCCCGGCTATGACTGGATGGCACAGGCGGTTAGCGATTTAAGCGCTAATAATGCGCCGTCTAAAATGCTATGGGAACAATTATCGTCTTTATACGGAGTATGCGGGATTGTTTCAATTATGATGGTCTGTGTATTTATTCAAGGGAAACTGAATAAGACAATCCGTATCGGTATTTATCTTTTTGCCGTAATGAATTGGGTATCGAATGTAGGCTATGCCATGTTTCCACTATCAGACAGCGGCAATGCAGGTGCTTTTCAAGATATTATGCACATTTATGTGGTAACAGTGCTTGTTGTACTTCTTGCGATAATTTCTCTTGTTGTTATTATGATTGGCGGGTATCGGGATAAAAAGTATCGTTCTATAGCAATATGGGCGACCATAGCATTGCTTCTCATGTTTGCAGGAGCAATCGGTACAAATATCGTTCCGAGGGATTTTTTCGGTATTCCAGAGCGTTTCAGTGTGTTTGCTGCTACGGGATTTAATGCTGTATTGGGAATTTACCTGTTTCGTGGTTTTGGGGATTAGTAAGCAGGAAAGTTTGATTAATGCAAAGGTTTTACAGGTAACTATTATTAAAAGATTTGAAGTAAAAACGAAGAGCTGATTAACAGAGCGATAAATTCTGATTTAATGAGTAAGTAGAAAGATGAGATTGTATACAGCCGGAAGGGAATACAGAGCATGAAAAATAGGTTGAAATCAATTATAGTATTTGGGACTATAATATGTTTAGTCATAGTTATAGAAATACTAAATGCAATAGATATAAGGAATAGTGCCGAATATGACTATACACCGAAAAATGGAGGAAAAATCCATCTTTACGGTGAATATCATGGAGAAATTGATTTCTATAATAAAGAATTAGAAATATGGAAAATTTACTATGAAAAAGGCAATCGCGATTTATTTGTGGAATTACCGTATTACACAGCAGAATTTTTGAATCTGTGGATGAAAGCGGATGATGATGAGATATTAAATCAGATTTATAATGATATATGTGGTACGGCAAGTTATACAGAGGATTATTTGCGATTCTTTAAAATTATTAAGACGGATTATCCTGAAACAGTATTTCATGGGACTGATGTTGGTCATCAGTATAAGACTACGGGAGCATCTTATCTGGATTATTTGGAAGAGTTCGGGCTGGAAGATTCAGAAAAATATGAACTAGCATCTATTTGCATTGAACAGGGAGTACACTATGATGGAATGGATGCAACGGATCCATATCGTGAACAAATGATGACTGAGAATTTTATCGCTGCATATGACGGAATTGGACAAAAAGAAATTATGGGAATTTATGGAAGTTATCATATAAATCCTAATAATTCGGAGTTAATGGCAGGACAGATAAAAACAAAATATGGCGATGTCGTAGAAGGTATTTACATCAGCAATATGTTAGATGGGATAAAGAAACCCACCTTTTCTTTCGGAGTTGGGTATGTAGGAATAATTTTCTTACTGATGTTGTTTATTCCTAATCTTATTTGGATAAAGTTTCAACCGATTGGTTATGCGGAATATGCAAGAAAAGAGAATAAAATATTAGGTGTATTGGAAAAAGCTGGAGAAGTTGGTGCAACAATATTATTACCGATTTTCACAGACTTCAATTTTAAAAGTGGATTTATAGGAAATACAGGATTTTATTTTTCATATTTGGATTTGTATATTGTTCTTGCTTTTGTTTTAATGATTCTATATGAAGTTTATTGGATTAGATACTTTAAAAGTGGACATACCATGAAAGACTTCTACAGAGGAATTGCTGGAATACCGCTTGCAGGAGCAACTCTTCCTGTTCTGTCATTACTTCTTATAGGCATTAGTGCAAGAAATGTGGCTCTTATTCCAGTGGCACTTGTTTTGGGGATTGGTCACATAGGAATTCATTATATGCACTATTTAGAAATACATGAGTGAGAATAGGTGTTTAACTAAAAATTCCGGTTTGTAGAGATGATTATTGTCTGTTTTATTTAGATTGGAGAAATGTTATGAGGTTAAGGCCTTTTATATTAGGTTGTGATTTTAATGAAATTAAAAATTGGATTTCAAATGAGAGGGCACACGCTATGTGGTGTGCTAATCTTATTAAATATCCAATTGAGAAAAGAAATTTTGAACATGTGATGTCGGAAGCAGCAGCTATGTATGGCGATAGTCCATATGTTGCCACTACAAATGCTGGAAAAGTAGTAGGATTCTTTTGCTATTCAGTGAATTTAAGTACAAACGAAGGCATGCTTAAATTTGTAATGGTTCATCCTTCACAGCGTGGAAAAGGCTTAGGAAAGGCAATGTTACAACTGGCGATTGAATATGCTTTTAATATAACTAAGGTAGATGCAGTTCAACTCAATGTTTTTCCAGAAAATACAAGGGCAAAAAAGTGTTATGAAAGTGTTGGATTTGTAGAAAGAAAGACAAATGTTGGTGCATTTAGTTTTAAAGATGAATCATGGGGCAGATGTAATATGGTAATAAAGAAAAAATAGGATATTATATAACCTCTTACAGACCTATGGTGCAAGATTACACAACATATCATAAATGCTGCTAACACAGGAGAAATTCTAAAAAGACTTAATCAATTTCGGGTACATTATGAAGTTGAGCCTGAGTACCTATATGAAATTTAATTACTAGTAAATTCCTACTTATTAAAGAAGATGTTGGAGGAATAGAAATTGAAACGTAATTCATTATTGACTGATAATTTAGAAAGTAAAGACGTTGAACTGGGCAAATTTATAAGCCTCATTCTCCGTCACAAGCCGCAGGTAATCGGAATTACCGTAGACCAAAACGGCTGGGCAGATACACAGGAGTTACTGGCTGGAATCAATGCTTCCGGTCGTTATATTGATATGGAAATTTTAGAGCGTATTGTCAGGGAGAATAACAAGAAACGTTATTCCTTTAACGAAGATAAATCCAGAATCCGGGCAAACCAGGGACATTCGATTTCCGTTAATGTAGATATGAAAGAAATGACACCGCCAGATGCGCTTTATCATGGGACTGCTGACCGTTTTTTAGACAGCATCAGGGAGAAAGGCATCCTAAAAATGAACAGGCAGTATGTACATTTATCAGCGGATGCAGAAACTGCAAAAGCAGTGGGCAAACGTCATGGCAAACCGGTTGTATTGGTGATTGATACAAAGAAAATGGTTGAGGATGGATATATTTTCTGGCTATCGGATAATGGAGTATGGCAGTCAGAGGATATTAAGTGGGAGTATGTGAAAAAGATTGTGCAGGTGTAGGACTTAAAAAAATACCTTTTGTACCGGATTACAATAGCTGGTACAAAAGGTATTTTCGCTTTATGGAGCATAATTCCCGTATATATTTATTTACTTATTCTTCAGCATATTAATAGAAATGTTGCAATAACAATGCAAAGTCATTACAAACGTATTGACTTTGCATTGCTTGTTTGCTATTCTTATAGTAGAAATAGAGTAGTTGTAGGAGGTGGCATAAATGTCAAGTACGATTCAGGTAAGAGTAGATGATGATTTAAAAACAAAGTCAGATGCTTTGTTTAAAGATTTAGGAACAGATACCACAACTGCAATCCGTATGTTTTTAAAACAGGCGCTGGCAGTAAATGGTTTTCCGTTTGAAATAAAAAGGGCAAATACAAATCCATATGAAGCATTAACAGAACATGAAATATTAGATAAGCTGGAAAAGTCCCGTGAGCATGCAGCACAGGGGATGTATAAAGATACGGCAGAAGTTTCTCGTGATATGAGGGCAAAGTATGGATTATAAAGTTGTAGTTACAAGAGATGCAGAAGAGGACTTAGAGCGTTTTGTTAAATATCTTATTATGGAGAAAGAGAGTATGCAGGCGGCAGAAAATGTACTGAATGATTATGATGCGACAATCGAAAGTCTAAAGCATGTGGCAGGAAACTTGAAGCTGTGTGATAACCCAGGGTTACGTCAGTTAGAATACCGTCGCATTAACTTCTTAAATCACAGATATTTTATGCTATTTCGCATCGTGGATAATGTAGTATTTGTGGATAATATTTTTCACGAGTTGCAGGATTATGAAAATAAGATATATTAGTCGTAGTACAGAGAGACAAATCTGAATCTGCAATTTCAATTTGATGAGGTGACATTATGACCGGGGAAGAAATGTGGAATAAATTTTTTTCCAAAGGAAAGCCATATGGAAGAAATCTTTCGTAATAATTGATAGAAGAAGCGAAAGGAAAATAAATATGGAATATGTAACATTAAATAATGGAAATAAAATGCCTATGGTTGGATTTGGAGTATTTGAAATTCCAGAGGAACAGACAGCAAGATGTGTGCATGATGCTTTGGAAGTGGGATATAGGCTTATAGATACAGCTCAGGCTTATTATAATGAAGAACAGGTTGGCGATGGTATCCAGCAGGCGATACAGAAACTTGGCATTAAGCGAGAAGATGTTTTTATAACAACTAAAGTGTGGGTAACCGAGTTTGGATATGAAAACACAAAGGCATCTGTAATGGAATCATTGAAGAAATTAAAATCGGATTACCTTGATTTAGTACTGATTCATCAATGTTTATCAGATTATTATGGAGCATATCATGCTTTGGAAGAGTTATATGATGAAGGTAAAATTAGAGCAATAGGAATTTCAAATTTTAGTGCTGAACGAATGGCGGATATTGCTACATTTAATAAAATTGTACCGGCAGTAAATCAAGTAGAGACGCATTTGTTCTGGCAACAATATTATCTTCATGAATGGATGGGAAAATACAATATTCAGCATGAAGCATGGGGACCATTGGCACAGCACAGATTAAATGAAATAATGGAGCATCCGATTGTAAACCGAATTGCTAAAGAACATGGAAAATCCCCTGCTCAAGTAGCGTTAAGACAGCTTGTTCAGCGAGGAATTGTAGTTATTCCTAAAAGTACTCATAAAGAGCGAATGAAAGAAAATCTTGATATTTTCGATTTTGAGCTGACTATGAAGGAAATGATGCAGTTGAAAGAACTTGATGAAAACAAGTCTATGTGGGCAGAATATGATGACCCAATGATTGTTCAGTATGCAATGTCTGAAGAGTAAAATTCCAGTGCTGCGAAATATGTTTGCGTTTGTTTTAGCTTGTGCAAAAGATTGTGCAGGTGTAGGACTTAAAAATACCTTTTGTACCCAGTTATAATAACTGGTACAAAAGGTTATTAGCTTTATAGAGTATATATTCAGTTGCTCATGCGTTATACATTATTTAGCGTCCTCAATCTCAATAGAGCCCATATTGCATGAAATGGTAATGGTTTTATCTGTATCCCCCTTTTGCTCATAGCTTGAGTGGTAATCCTTGTCATTTATTTCAATACCGCCCATGGATGCAGTAAGCTTCATTGTATAGTTGGTAAGAGAAATATTGCCACTAACCTCTACACTTCCAAGGTCATTATTTGCAGTAAGATTGTCAAAGTGACAGTCATCAATTTCACAGCTGCCAAGGTTGCAGTCGCAGGTGATGGAGGTGGCAGATACGTTAGATAGTGATGCTTCTCCCAAATCACAGGTAATGGAAATATTATCTGCGGTTAAATTGTTGAGCTCTACATCCCCCAAATCACAATAGCCGGTAATGTCCGAAAGGGATGCGTCCTGTGGTACGGTAATAATGATTTCACAGTTGTCACTGCCGTTTCTATTTGGAAAATGAGGATTTTTCGAGGTCTGTGTAACCTGAAGGGTTCCGTCTTTTACCTCCCATTCCGGGATTAGATTCTCTGTGCATTCGTAGGAAATGTGATAGTCGTTCCCTGTTCTGATTTCAATTTCAGATAAATCTGCATCAAAGGAAATCCTGTCAAATGTATCCAGTGATTCGTCAAAATGCTGGGTGTGAGAGGGGGTTTTTATTCCCAACTTGTCAAAGAATTTTTCGCCCCAGTCTGTTGAGTGATAAAATGTACCGGCTATAATGGCAAAAATGGTAATTACCCATATAATTGTAAGATATATATTTTTCTTCATAAAAATCCCTCCCTATAGCTTTTGAAAATTCGCTTTCAAAATGGAATGAAGCGCTGCCGCAACCGGCCAGATTACCCAGGTGATGTTCCAGTCAAAGGTGATGAAGCTCACACACAGATAAATGCAGGTAACGGTCTGCCAGTACACACTCATAATAGCTGTAATGGTTTTATTCGTATATTCCACCTCTTTGGCACTTTCCGGTACATGGGTACCGCCGATGGTTCCTTTTGCATTTAGGGAGAGCAAAGCGTGGTAACCTGCATTGCGGTTACAGGTAAATACGATTAAGTATACACCGATTGCCACCAGGATGAGAAAGAATGCACCGGAACACTCATACCAGAAATCCGTCGGAAGCATGGCATCAATGAACACGGTTGGAAGAATACTCAGGATACACAACATACAGCCGATGCTTAAGCAAAGGGCATGGTTTCCCCGGATGCTTTCAAACTGTGTTTTCGTGTAATCCGTAACACTAAAGTCAATTCCTGCGGTATGCTTTTTGATTTGCTGCCATTTATTTGTTGTAGCACCTGCAAAGATAAAGAGTGCGACAGCTACCGCAATGAATACAAACATAAGAAGAATTGCAAGAGCTCCGGTACGGATAATGGCAGATTCAGAAGAGGTGGTTGCGGCAAATGCATCCATAAAAATAACCGGGACTGGAGAAAGAATACAGAGCAGTACGCCAAAGGCTATGAGCTGGCTGTGCTTTATCGTGTCCTTTAAATAGCTTTTTGCATCCTCCAGAGAAAGCATTTCCTCCGGTACAACCTCTTCCTCTACATAGGTCTTGATTCCTAAATCTTCTGCCAGTTCATCAAGATTACCAAATTCAGAAATCACAATGCCGATGGCTTCGTTTTCTGCTTTGCCTTCATTTTTAAGTTCTGTGTATTTGTCCTCCATCATCTGTAAAAGCTCATTTTTGGCTTTGCGGACCTCTGGAGTGTTTGGCAGATTTAAAAACATATTTTCCAAATAATTTTTAAGTGTTTCCATATTTGACCTCCTTAATCGTTTTCCAGCAAGCAGGGCTT
This sequence comes from uncultured Clostridium sp., assembly GCA_900544905.1. Lineage (GTDB taxonomy): Bacteria > Bacillota > Clostridia > Lachnospirales > Lachnospiraceae > CAG-590. The sequence goes on along the minus strand of UQXF01000021.1, from coordinate 17,279 downwards.
GCTGTTGTTGAATATAAATAGCGCGGTTATTCATGTTTGATAAAATGTTCAACTACTTCCTTGGTAAGAATCCATTCCTCGCATTTTTCTTTGTAATACAGTCTGCCGCTGTCTGTGATGCGATAGTAGGTTCGGCGTTTGCCGCCGGACATATCCTCATCCTGAAAGGATTCGATGTAGCCATTTTTTTCTAAACGGTTAAATGCGGAATAAAGTGTTGTCTCTTTGATAATGTATTTTTCTGCGGACAGGCTCTTGATTTGTTTGGAAATTTCATAGCCATAGGATGGTCCGCCTAAAAGCAGATAAAGAATAATGGTATCATTGTAACCCCGGATGACATCGCTGCTGATTGTAGTCATGTTGGCTCCTTTCCTTTTATGTTATTTTCCCTATGTCAGACGTTGGTACGTCTGTCGTACTACGACTGGCGTAGTAATAATATAACAAGAGTATGAAAGGATGTCAAGGGAAATTTTAAAGACTGTTAAAAAACAGCTGCCGGCTCATATGACAAAAAGCGAGTTAAAAATCCACAAAAAAAATTAAAATCAATGAAAAAATTTAGTCAGTTTTAAAGTTGAAATTTTCTTTTTAAAGGAGTACAACATAGATAGCACAAAGAAATGCAATGAATGGGACATATTATAACCTCTACTTTTTTACAGAGAGTCGTTGGCTGGTGCGAAACGATAAAAAGCAGTTATAACATCACCCTGGAGCATCCTGCTGAAGACATATAGTAGGTCAGGACGGATTTACCCACGTTATAGGGAACGTTGTTGATAGACAACGAATGAGAGGTCATAGCATATGACAAGCAGAGTGGTACCACGGATTATTTCGCCCCTGCAGTTTCGATAAGAAACTGCGGGGGTTTTTGTGTTATGGGGATAGATATCCCATAATATGTACATAATCCGGCATGCGTTTTTGCCATATACGTTTCTCTTAAACTCAAAGCATGAATTTGTGAAGAATATTTAAGGAAAGAGGAAGAGAAGATGAATGGTATACTAATGATGGTAATATCTATTGTGGTGTTAGCCGGCGCCTATTTAATATATGGGCGCTATCTGGTAAAAAAATGGGGCATTGATGAAAAGGCAAAAACTCCGGCTTATGAACTGGAGGATGGTGTGGACTATGTTCCGGCAGATACCAATGTGGTATTTGGACATCAGTTTGCATCCATCGCAGGAGCAGCTCCGATTAATGGACCAATTCAGGCGTCTATATTTGGCTGGCTGCCCGTGTTATTATGGATTTTAATTGGAGGCGTGTTCTTTGGGGCGGTACAGGATTTTACAGCTATGTATGCATCCGTCAAAAATAAAGGACGTACAATTGGATATATCATAGAAGAATACATAGGCAAATTAGGTAAGAAATTATTCCTGGCATTTTGCTGGTTATTTTGTATTTTAGTGGTTGCCGCCTTTGCAGATGTGGTAGCGGGAACTTTTAATGGGTTTAGCGTAGATAAGGCAGGAGTTGTTACCGGGCAGATTGAAGCCAATGGTGCTGTGGCAACTACCTCTATGTTGTTTATTGTAGAAGCCGTGGTTCTTGGAATAATATTAAAATATGCGAAACTGCCTAAATGGGTAAATACTGGCATTGCTATCTTAATGTTAGTTGCCGCAGTTGCCCTTGGCCTTGCATTTCCAATGTATTTGAGCCGTGAGGTATGGCATATTATTATCTTTATCTACATTTTGATTGCCTGTGTTGTTCCGGTTTGGGCACTGTTACAGCCTCGTGATTATCTTAACAGCTATTTGTTAGTTTTTATGATTATAGCAGCAGTTATTGGTATTTTTGTTGCAAATCCCGACTGTAATTTGGAAGCAGTTACAAGCTTTAATGTAGATGGACAATATTTATTTCCGATTTTATTTGTTACGATTGCCTGTGGAGCAGTATCCGGTTTCCATTCTCTGGTGTCTTCCGGTACAGCGTCTAAGCAGATTAAAAATGAGAGAGATATGCTGCCTGTATCCTTTGGTGCCATGCTGATGGAGAGTATGTTAGCCGTTATTGCTTTAGTTGCGGTTGCGTCCTTTGCAAAAGGCGAGGCAGAAGCACAGGGATTTACAACCCAGCCACAGATTTTTGCAGGAGCGATTGCAAATTTCTTATCGGCAGCGGGACTTCCATATTCACTGGTATTTACATTGATTAACCTTGCAGTTTCTGCCTTTGCGTTGACTTCTCTGGACTCTGTAGCCAGAGTCGGAAGACTTTCCTTCCAGGAATTTTTCCTGGATGAAGATACCGATGAGGAGAATATGAGTTTTGTGCTTAAAATTGTGACAAATAAGTATTTTGCAACGATTATCACATTAGTGCTTGCATATCTTTTAGCCAAGGTGGGATATGCTGAAATCTGGCCGCTGTTTGGTTCAGCTAACCAGTTGTTATCTGTACTTGCCTTAGTGGCTTGTGCTGTTTTCTTAAAGAAGACAAACCGTCAGGGATTTATGTTGTGGTTCCCGATGGCATTTATGATGGCAGTTACTTTTAGCGCATTAGGGCTTACCATTTATAGATTATCCAAGGCGTTTATTACAACAGGTCTTAATCTTGGAAATACTCTGCAATTAATTTTTGCAATTTTATTATTGGTTCTTGGATTTATTGTTGCAATTCAGGGTGTTCGCAAATTGATTGAAAAACCAGGTCAGGCAGATACGGATACCAAGCCGGTTTAAGAAAAAGATGTCAAAAGTACGGATTCCATACAACAGTATGGGGGATGGATTTGCTGCGGGAAAATCTGGAGGAAAATAAAGAAAGGGAATTAGCTTCCCCATATTTTTGACAGCTTTTTCCGTGGCAGTAATGTGGAGAAAAAACCAGGAAGCGGTCTGGGACTTTACATTTGCAGACAGCTTATGCATCTGATGGAGGGTGAAGTAACCGCATCCGTCATTTCAGATGGGGAAGATAATATTATGATGGTCCGGGTGGCAGTACACTTGGTGTAGCTGCCACACATTCTTATGCTTCTGTTCAAAATACAACCTCTGTTCTTCTGGAAAAATTAATTAAAAATGATACTCCCGTATCTCACAATTCTTAATTCCGAATTTTGCATATTCCTCATTTCCCATATCATGAAAATAAGAGTGGATTACTCTTGCAATCCCATTGTGGGCGACCAGCAGATAGGTCTTATTATCCGCTTCTGCTTTGATGTCGTCTAACAGATTATAAATCCTCTGCGCCAGATGCAGCATGGTTTCCCCGCTGCCGAAATGGTCAATAAAATGGGTTTTCATTTCCTGAAATTCCTCCCCGTCTCTCGGTGTGGATTCATAGCGTCCAAAATTCTGTTCCTTTAATCTTGGCTCCATCCGCATTGGAACACCGGTAATTTCTGAAATGTGTCTTGCGGTCTCGGAAGCACGTACCAATGGAGAATAAAGAATTTCGTCAATGTGAATATTTTCTGTCACAAGCTTTTTTCCTAATTCAATTGCCTGCTGGTGTCCTAACTCTGTTAAAGCAATATCCGTTGCTCCACAGATTTTATTTTCTACATTCCAGATGGTCTGTCCGTGTCTTGTAAAATATATGTGTGCCATATGTATACTCCCCATATTGTTTTTTTAATAAAATTCCTATATCATCAAAAAAGAAGTATAACAGAAAAAAGAACGGATAACAAATACAGAAAAAATGAACCTTCTAAGAAATTGCCACAATACACAGCAGGAGGTGAGGTTATGGAGGCTCTCGATGTGGAACAGCTGGTGGAGCAGTATGGTGACAATATATACCGTTATTGCAAAAGCCTGACCTATACGTTGGAGGATGCGGAGGATTTGTATCAGCAGACGTTTTTGAAAGCATTTGAACTGCATAAAAAGATATCGCTTAAGAAAAATCCCAGGGCGTATTTAATGTCCATTGCGTCGAATATATGGAGGAACCATAAGAGCAAATATGCAAGGCATGAGCGGATTGCACCGACTATATCCAGTGAAACAGAGGGCGTCCAGATAGAGGATGTGAAAGCTTCGCAGGATTTGTTACAGCAGATTATAAAAGAGGAACAGCTTTCAAATTTGCGGAACTGTGTGGAAAAACTGCCGGAGAAACACAGACAGGTGATACTGCTTTTTTATGCCGGAGAATTATCCATAGAGGAGATTGCCGGGATTTTAAAGATTCCAAAAGGAACAGTAAAAAGCAGACTGCATTCTGCGAAGGAGCAGCTGCGAAAGGAAATGGAGGGATGTTAGATGGCACAGAACAATGAAAAACTGGCAGAGACAGACAGAATACAAGAGCATGGAGCAGATTCAGAAGCATTAGAGCAGATGTTGAAACAGGCCTATACCACAGAGCGTGTCCCGGAGGAAATCAACATCCGTCTTAATAACCAGCTTGCGTGCTGCAGGGTAATGGCATCGGGCAGGGTTTCCTTCTGGTGGCTTCCTGCCACCATCAGTACTGTGGTTTCAGCGGCCTTTGCCATAATCCTGTATTTGCTCTATATCATTATCAATATAAAGGGAGCAAATTCCTGGATGCCGAATCTGTTGCAGTTTGTCAGTGAAACATGGTTGAAGCTGCATTTAACGGTAATTGCTCTGGAAACCACGGCAAGTTGGATTATAACCTTTTTGGGAGTGTGGAAGGGTAATTTAATCCGGAGCGCAAAATTATTTTAGAAAAAATGCGGATTTGCCGGAAATGCATGGACAGAGATTATAGATATTGAAAATAAGTATAACAGGAGGAAAAAAGATATGACAGGTATAGCTATTTCAATTTTTATGGGAGCACTGGTTGCCATAGCAGCCATAGCACTTACGATTTTGCTGGGGGTATGGACCTACAGGGATGCCCAGAACAAGGGAATGAATGGAATCTTGTGGACGGCAGTTGTGATTCTGGTGCCAAGCTGCATCGGTCTCATTATTTATCTGATTGTGCGGATGGATAATAACAAGGTAACCTGCTCGAATTGTAACGCTTCGGTGAACGGAAAGGAAAAATTCTGTTCAAACTGTGGCATGGAGCTGGTGCCATTGGTAGAGGTATCGCAGAATGAAGAGACTTTTAAAAAATCACAGCGCAATATACTGATTGGGTTTTTTTCAACCCTGGCAGCCCTGGTGGTGTTCAGTATTTTTATGATTGCATTTCTGATTGCAGGCAGTCTTAAGATAGCAGGAAATGCGGTAGAGTGGATTTCCGACCTGGATGTGATAGAATGGGAAGACACCGTGGGGGATGCATTGGGAGATTTGGATGTATTGTTTGATGAGGATGAAGTCCATATCAGTGTAAAAGAGGATGAAGTCACATTTACTGATAAAAACGGAAACCAGCTTATCCATGTAGACGGGGATAAAAGTGCAGTGGATGTCAACCTGAAGGATATTAAGGCGCTGCTGGATAAGTATAATATACAATATGACGACACAGTCAGCGATGAGGAAATTGAGCGGGAAATTCAGCAAGGAATAAAAGATGCACTGGAAGATTTGCAGGATGAGTATGACGAGGAGTAAGAAAGGACTTTGCATACAATGTCCCGCTGCATAATATGACAGAAAGCATGAAAAAGGGAAAAGCTGCGGCTTTTCTCTTTTTTGGCATTTAGAGATAAAATACTTGCCTGGAAGACATTCCTGTGTTATAGATAGGGTACGGAATTTATAATATGGAAGAGGATATGGTAAATGGCAAAGGAATTGACAGAGCTTGAGAAATATTATAATAAATTTAATGAAGAGAAGCGCCTGGAAAGCCGGCATGGGCAGGTGGAGTTTATCACCTCTATGAAGTATATCCATAATTGTCTTGCGGACATGCCGGATGCCAGAATACTGGATGTGGGGGCAGGCACCGGAAAATATTCGGTGGCGCTGGCAGATGAGGGCTATGATGTGACGGCTGTGGAGCTGGTAAAGTATAATCTTGGAATCCTGAAAGCCAAGAAAAGCAGTGTGAAGGCTTATCAGGGGAATGCGCTTCATTTAAAGCGGTTTGAGGATAACAGCTTTGACATGACTCTGCTGTTTGGCCCCATGTATCATTTATACACCTTTGAGGATAAGCTGCAGGCACTATGTGAGGCGAAAAGGGTGACAAAGCAGGGGGGCGTTATACTGGTGGCGTACTGCATGAACGAGTACTGCGTACTGACCTATGCATTTAAGGAAAATCATATTAAGGAGTGTATGGAGGAACAGCGTTTAACCGGGGATTTTCATTCTGTGGCGGAGGAGAAGCATTTGTATGATTATGTCCGGATTGAGGATATCAACCGGTTAAATGGGGCAGCGGGACTTGAACGGATTCAGATTATATCCCCGGATGGCCCGGCGGATTACATGCGCCCGGTGTTAAATGCCATGGATGAGGAGACCTTTCAGCTGTTTATCCGGTATCATTTAGCCACCTGTGAACGGCAGGATTTGATTGGGGCAGGGGCACATACCCTGGATATTTTAAGAAAGCCGGAGCAACAGAGCTGACAGGCAGCTGCCTGATATTGTTTAATATAGAAAAGAAATGGAGAGATGGGAATGACAGACCAGAATACCTTTATGGAAACGGTGAACAGTGTAAAAGAAATTATGAGGGTGGCAGAGGTGCCTATGTCGGAGGCGGAGATACTGGCATACTTTGCAGACATGGATTTAGATGAGCAGCAAAAACAGCTGGTGCTTGCCTATCTGTTGAATCCGGAGAATGCGGAAGAGGTATCGGATACTACAAAGGAGAGACAAACAGAGGCAGGAACAGACAATCCTGATAGCGCGGCAGAGGAGGAAGAGGCTGGTGGCTCAAAGGTTTTTCAGATGTATTTAGAGGAGCTTGCCACGCTTCCAAAGTATTCCCGTGAGGAAAAGGCGGAATTTTATGAAAAGCTTTTACAGGGCGATTCGGAAATGATGGAAACCATTCTGGCAGTATGGCTGGAAAAAATACTTAACATCGCACAGGAATATATGGAGCCAAAGCTGAATGTGGAGGATTTGGTGCAGGAAGGAAATATGGCATTGGTTGTAAAGCTCCAGGAGCTCCTCGGAAGCAGGGCGGAGATGGATATCGAGGAAGAATTGGCAAAGGCAGTGGAAGAGGGAATCGTGAGCTATGTTTCCGGGATACGGGATGAAAGAGAGCTTGAGGATGCCCTTGTGGGAAAGGTGAGCCTGGTGCATGCCGCCAAAAAGCTGCTGACGGAAGAAAAGGGACATGCCCCTACAATAGAAGAGCTTTCCGGGTATACGAAAATGACAGTGGAGGAATTAAATGATTTAGAGGATTTGATGAAGGAGGGAAAGAATGAATTACCGTAAGGACCGCTATGGAAATGACCTGTCCATCCTGGGCTATGGCTGTATGCGTTTTACCCAGAGTGGAGGCAAAATCGATATGGATAAGGCGGAGCGGGAGATTATGGCGGCTTATGGCGCAGGGGTTAATTATTATGATACCGCTTATGTATATCCTGGCAGTGAGGCGGCGTTAGGTCAGATTCTTGCCAAAAACCGGATACGGGATAAGGTTAAGATTGCCACAAAGCTTCCACATTACCTGATTAAGAGCAGAGAAAGCATGGAAAAAATTTTTTCGGAACAGCTTGACCGCCTTCAAACGGATTATGTGGATTATTACCTGATGCATATGCTGACGGATGTGGAGACCTGGAACCGCCTGAAAAACCTCGGTATTTTAGAGTGGTTAGAGGAGAAGAAAAAAAGCGGAGCCATCCGCCAGGTGGGATTTTCCTATCATGGCAATTCTGATATGTTCTGCAGGCTGGTGGACGCCTATGACTGGGATTTTACCCAGATACAGTATAATTACATGGATGAGCATTCCCAGGCAGGGAGAAGGGGACTTGGCTATGCCCATGAGAAAGGGCTTCCGGTGATTATAATGGAGCCCCTGCGGGGAGGAAGACTGGTTAACAAGCTGCCGGAGCAGGCGGTTCGTATTTTTGAAGAATATCCGGTAAAGCATACGCCGGCACAGTGGGCGCTGCGCTGGCTCTGGAATCAGCCGGAGGTTACCTGTGTGCTGTCCGGTATGAATTCTGAGGAAATGGTGGCGGATAATGTACATACCGCATCAACTGTGTCAGCCGGGGAGCTGACGGATGAGGAAGAGAGCATGTTACAGCAGGTGGTGCAGGCGATTAATGAAAAGGTAAAGGTGGGCTGCACCGGCTGCGGCTATTGTATGCCCTGTCCGAAGAATGTTGACATACCGGGTACGTTTGCGGCATATAACCGCTATTATACAGATGGCAAAATGACTGCATATAAGGAATATATTATGTGCACAGCCATGCGGAAGACCTCCTCTGCAGCCTCGAATTGTATTGAATGCGGGAAGTGTGAAAAGCATTGCCCGCAGCATATTGAAATACGCACAGAGCTGAAAAATGCCAGAAGAAAGCTGGAAAATCCTGCTTACAAGCTTGTGCGCCAGATTGTAAAGTGGTTTAAAATATATTAAGGCGAATAATTAAAATTTCTTAAATATTTCAAATTACGTGGGATTTTTGCTCTGTTTTTGATATACTGGGGCAAGAAATTAGATTGTGAGGTGTAAGCATGGCGGAAATGCAAAAAATTCTGGTTGCAGATGATGCGAAGGATATTCGTGAGCTGCTGCGCATCATGTTAGAGGATGCCGGCTTTGAGGTTATACTTGCAAACAATGGCGTGGAGGCGGTAGAAAAATTTGACGAGAGCATACAGCTTGTTATATTGGACATTATGATGCCTTTGTGTGATGGGATTGATGCCTGCGCACAGATTCGGAAAAAGGCGGAGGTGCCAATTCTGTTTTTGACTGCCAAGTCTGCTGAGTCAGATATGATAGAAGGCTTTGAGGCAGGCGGGGATGATTATCTGATTAAGCCGTTTTCCTGTACAGAGCTTCTTCTCCGGGTCAGGGCATTGCTGAAGAGACCGAGAATCGGCAAGGGAGATGAGGGGAGCAGGGAGGCTTCCCAGATAGTAATACAGGATATCATTCTGGACACAGAGCTGCAGCAGGTTATAAGGGATGGGAAGGAGATTCCCCTGACGGAAATCGAGTACCGGATATTACAGCTGTTAGCGGCGAATCGCAATCATATCTTTACTGCGAAGGAGATTTATGAAAGCGTCTGGGAGGAGGCATATATGCCAAATTCCACTAACACCGTTATGGTACATATCCGGAATATCCGCAAAAAATTAGGAGATACGGGACCAAGTGCAAAATATCTTCACAACATCTGGGGAAGGGGATATCGGATTGTTTAGAATTTGGGATACATTTCAGACTAAGCTTGCCTGGTATCTGATTGGGTGTGTCATCCTGTCGGGGCTGTGTGCTTTTGGGTGCGGATATCTGGTGGTTTATTTCGGGCAGGATTTCATTGAAAGCCGCTTTGATGACCAGAAGGTAAACCGGGCATTTCAGGTTAAATATGTAGAAGACTTACAGGACTTTGTTATAACTAACAATATAACAGCAGCAAATGTTTCTGAGGTAAAGGACTGGACGGATGAAAACACCTATGTGTATCTGGCAATTTACCAGAATAACAAGGTTATATTTAACTCAGATTACAACTATTACGATACGGTGACGGAAACAGTATCGGGAGAGGAAACAGAGGTAGTAATCGAGGACACCACACTGCTGGATGAGGAATATCTGTACCGGCTCAGCTTTTCGGATGGGACGGCAGCCAGTGTAGATATCTTCTGCTATGATTACTGGCAGTATTACTATTATATATGGGGAATCGGAATCGGCTTTGGCATATTAATCTTTGTAAGTCTGCTGACAAAATTATTGCGCCATAAGCTTGATTATATTAATGATATTGAAAAGGAGCTGCAGATTCTGGAGGGAGGCAATCTGGAATATCCCATTACCATTAAGGGGAGGGATGAGCTGGGAAACCTTGCCCGGGGCATTGAACAGATGCGCCTTTCCATTATCGAAAATATGAAAAAAGAGCAGCAGATGCTTCAGGCGAACAAGGATTTAGTGACGTCAATGTCCCATGATTTGAGAACGCCGCTTACCACCTTGACAGGATATCTGGAAATCCTTAATATGGACCATATAAAGGATGAGGACCAGAGGAAGCATTATTTAGAGTTATCCCTTGCCAAGACAAGAGAAATTAAAAAGCTGTCAGATGAGCTGTTTGAATATTTTCTGATTTATGGCGAGGATAGAAAACGGATTGATGTGGAACCGGTGCCTGCATATGCACTGGTGATGGATTTGATTGAGAATCAGTTCCTGGGACTGGAGGAAGAAGGATTTACAATCAACAGTGTAAACCATATTGATGAAAACAGCGGGAACTGTCTGATTAATTCACAGTACATGCAGAGAGTCCTGAACAACATTTTATCCAATCTTTTCAAGTATGCGGATATGGATAAGCCGATTGAAATTTCGGCAGTAACGGAACAGGATTATCTTGTGCTGAAGGTGCGCAACGGAATCCGGGAAAATCTTGAGATACATGAAAGCACGAAAATCGGACTGATTACCTGTGAGCGGATTATGAAGCTTCACCACGGAGAATTTCAAAAGTATGTGGTAGAGGGTAATTTTGCGGTTAAACTGACCATACCGATGGAAAGTATAAAGAAGAGAGGTAAGACATGTTAGGAATTATTGGAGCAATGGATGAGGAAGTGGCACAGATTAAGGAGCATATGGAGAATGTCCGGGTAGAGACAAGGGCGTCTATGGATTTTTATCAGGGAACCCTGCATGGGCATCCGGTTGTCGTTGTCCGCTCCGGAATCGGCAAGGTGAATGCGGCAATCTGTGCACAAATACTGGCGGACCGGTATCAGGTGGATGCGATTATCAATACCGGAATAGCCGGCTCATTAAATGCAGATATCAATATTGGGGATATCGTGTTGTCTACGGATACCGTGGAGCATGATATGGATGCAGTTTCCTTTGGATATCCTCTTGGGCAGATTCCGAGGATGGACACCCTGTCCTTTGTGGCGGATGAGAATCTCCGGGCGGTTGCAAAAAGAGTTTGTGAGCAGGTAAATCCCGAGGTAAGGGTGTTTGAGGGACGGGTTGTCAGTGGAGACCAGTTTATTTCAGACAAAGGCAGGAAGCAGTGGCTGGTGGAGAATTTTGCCGGTTATTGCACAGAGATGGAGGGGGCGGCGATTGCCCATACGGCGTATCTGAATGAAATTCCGTTTCTGGTTATCCGTGCCATATCTGATAAGGCAGATGATTCCGCTTCTGTGGATTATCCGGCCTTCGAGGCAAAGGCAATTGAGCATTCCGTTAAGCTTCTGCTGGCACTTTGCAGAGAATTAAGTGATTGTGAAAATTTTTTCTTTCAGAATACATTGTAAATATATACCAAAACATGTTTCCGGCACGCTTGCGCTCCGCTTTGAACGTAACGGTAGTAAGGCAGCAGAGAACGCTGCCTAACAACCGACGTTCTCAGAGGGCGCTTCAACATTGTTTTGGTATATATTTACAACTCATATTTTAGAATCAGGAATTTTCACAATCATCTATATTTATAAAAAGGAGAATAATATGGAAAAGATAGCAAGCTTTACAGTAAATCACCTGACATTGCTGCCGGGGATTTATGTGTCGAGAAAGGATATGGTGGGCAGTGAGACAATCACTACCTTTGATTTGCGGATGACGAGACCGAATTTTGAACCGGTTATGAATACTGCCGAGGTGCATACGCTGGAGCATCTTGGAGCAACCTTTTTGAGAAACCACAGAGAGTACAAGGACAGGGTTATCTATTTTGGTCCGATGGGATGCAGGACGGGCTTTTATCTTGTGCTGGCAGGGGATTACACATCCCGGGATGTGGTGCCGCTGGTTACGGAGATGTATGCCTTTATGAAGGATTTTGAGGGTGAGGTTCCGGGAGCGGCTGCCAAGGATTGCGGCAATTATCTGGATATGAATCTCAACATGGCAAAATATGCAGCCAGAAGATATTATGACGAGGTGTTAACGGATATTTCAGAGGAGAGGCTTGTATATCCGGAGTAAGAAGGAAGGTATCATGAATATAAAAGGTGTTTTCCGGTTATCCAAGAAAATACAGGCAATCGGACTGCTGCTTCTCTTTGCGGCAGTCCTTGTTTTCGTGTCACAGGATGCATTTCTTTACCGGGAAACCGTGGTGAAGGTAACAGCTGTCCGGAATGATTTTTCCCATGAGGAGGAGGGACCTGACGGACAGACGGAAAAGTATTATGACCAGGAGCTTACTGTTCGCATCCAAAACGGCAGACGGAAAAGGGAGGAAATCAGGCTCTCCAACACCTATTCGGAATCCGGAGTAAATGACGAGCGTTACCGGAAGGGAGACCAGCTCTTTGTATCTCTGGGGAAAAATTCGGATACGGGCAGTATTACAGGTAAGAAGCGGGATGTGTATCTCACTGCCCTGATTGGTATTTTTCTGTTTCTGCTGTTTTTTATCAATGAATGGAAGGGCGGCATTATCTGTGTTTCCCTTGTCTTCAATATATCTGTTTTTGTGGCTGCCCTGTGGCAGTATGGGAAAGGGATGGATTTGATTCCCATTGCCTTTTGTCTGATGCTGGTGTTCAGCATTCTTACCCTGCTGTTTGCCGGCGGCTTCCGCAAGAAAACCCTGGCGGCGGTTGCTGCGACTCTGGTTACCACTTTGTTGTGCTATGGCATTTATGAAATTGTGTTACATGTATGTGACCGGCTGCCCTATGAAATGATGGATTATGTTGTGAGCCCCAATGATTTGTCAGATTTGTTCCTGACAGGAGTACTGATGGGAAGTCTTGGCGCAGTTATGGATGTGTCCATCAGTATTGCAGCGGGAGTGGCGGAGATTGAGGAAAAAACACCGGACATCCAGCTAAAGTCCTTAACCCATTCCATACGGGAAATGGGATACGACATTATGGGAACCATGATAAATGTACTCTTTTTTACCTATATAAGCAGTGCGATTCCCATTGTGGTGATAAAGCTTTTAAATGGTTACACGTTGTATCATTTAATTCATTTTCAGCTGATTTTTGAGATAATTCGCTTTCTGATGGGAGCCATAGGAATTGTGCTGGCAATTCCGGTGGCAGGGGCATGCTCTGTGCTTTTACTGCATAAGGGTACAGTGTTCTGCCGGGAAAGGAGGGAGATAAAATGATTCTGGCACTGACGGTAATTTTATTTTTCCTCATGGTTTTAGTGGGAGGCAACCGGGGGCTGGATTCCTTCTTTGCACTGGTGCGCACCGTGCTGGCACTGATTGTCAATATCTATCTGATTGCCTGGGGGCTGCCGCCTGTTCTGGTAACCCTTGTCATCAGCATTTTCTTTGTGGTCACGGTTTTGTATGTACAAAATGGCAGGAATGCCAAAATGCATGCTGCCGCAATTGCAGTTGCCATTGTCATGCTGCTGGTGCTGGCAGTTGCCGGACCGATTTTGTGGAGGGCGGGAATCAGTGGCTACAATGAGATTGAGCAGTATGAGGAAATCAGTATGTATCTGTCGGCAAATCTGTCTGTGCCGATGCCGGCGGTTTCCCTGGCGGCGGTGATATTGGGACTGCTTGGTGCAGTTATGGACACCGCAGTTGCCATAACCACCGCAGTTAACGAGGTATATATGAATAACCGGGGGTTGACGGAAAAAGAATTATTCCGCTCCGGAATGCGAGTGGGAAGGGATATTTTAGGAACCACCGTAAATACCCTGTTTTTTGCCGGTCTTGGGGAGAGCATTATGCTGGCGGTTCTGTTTATGAAAAGTGAGGACAGCTTTGCGGTGATATTAAATTCAAAATCTCTGTTTCAGGAGGTGTCCGGCTTGCTGACAGGGGCGATAGGGTGTCTGTTTATCATTCCCCTCAGCAGCTTTCTGGCGGCAGCTTTCTTAACATTTTCTGAAGAAAAAGCGGATAAAAATGAAAAGTTGTTACAAAAATGTTACAAATGTTGCAAAAAAGTCTTGAAATCTGTTAAAAATGTGTTAGAATAAATGATGTTGAGAATAAAGGTTCACGGGAATCGGGAAGGACATCATTTATGAAACGCAGAGCACTGTTACTTTTAACTATATTATTTACACTGAGTCTGGTGGCATTTAGCCCGGTAAAGGCTGAGGCGGCTGGAAAGGTGAAGCTGAATAAGACAAAGGTATTACTTGAGATTGGTGAGAGCTATCAGCTTAAGGTTAAGAATACCAGCAGTAAAGTAAAGTGGTCCTCTTCTAATAAGAAGGTTGTTAAAGTGAGCAGCAAGGGTGTTCTGACTCCTAAGTCCGTTGGCTCAGCTAAGGTAACAGCCAAGGTAAAGGGTAAAAAATATACCTGTAAGGTGACGGTTGCGGATTATTCAGGCATGTCGGTTGAACAGAAAGAGGTTGTTTCATATGCGCTGAAATATGTTGGCAACAAATACCGCTACGGTGGTTCAAGCCTGACAAAGGGTACGGATTGTTCCGGCTTTACCATGGCAGTATATAAGAATTTTGGATATAATCTGGTACATAATGCATACGGTCAGCTGAAAACAACCAAATCGGTTAAGATGAAGAATATTAAGCCGGGAGATTTGATTTTCTACGGCTCCAGCAAAAAGAACTGTTCACATGTTGCTTTGTATATTGGCAACAATAAAGTGGTACATGCCTCTACTGAATCTACAGGAATCGTGGTATCCGATTACAAGTACAGAAAGTATGTAGGAGTTGGACGGGTTCTGAAGAAGGCAACTTATCCGGAGCAGGATGTAAATGATGATATCACAAGAACGGCAGCATCAAAATAAATATTATTACATAATAGAAAAGACGGTGGTTTATAGATAGCCACCGTCTATTTTTATGATTTCACCTGTCAGGTAGGCTGGGCTGTTGTAGAGCTGCCATACCATCCGGGCAATTTCTTCCGGCTGCCCAAGCCGGCAGGCAGGAATCTCTTCACAGAATTGTTTCAGTTCCTCTTCGGTAAAGCAGTTATTCATCTGGGTGTCAATAGCACCGCAGGCAAGTGCATTAACCTGGATGCCGCTTGGGGCAAGCTCCTTCGCAAGTGCTTTTGTAAAGGCATTCACTCCGCCCTTGGTGGCGCTGTAGGCAACCTCACAGGATGCTCCGCTTAATCCCCACATGGAGGATATGTTGATTATATGTCCGGATTTCCGGCTAACCATATGGGGAACTACCTGGCGGCAGCAGTTAAATACGGAAGTAAGATTTGTGCTCACAAGCCGGTTCCAGTCCTGGATGGTCATATCGGTGAGAAGCCCCACATAGGAAATACCGGCATTATTCACCAGCAAATCAATGTCAGCACATCTGTTTTGGACATCCTCTATCATGGAAACGGTAAAGTCATAATCTCCGATGTCTCCGGTGTATGCAAGACATTCCGTACCGGTTTTCTCGATTTCCGCTTTTGTCTGTTCAAGTGCATCCCTATGGGTAAGAGAATTGATTACAATTGTATCAAAATGTCTGGATAATTCCATGGCACAGGCCCGTCCGATACCCCTGGATGCCCCGGTTACAATGGCAGTTTTTTTCATGCTATCACCTCGCTTAAAAGGATTGTACCATGAAAAGGTTGAAAAGAAAATGTAATTCTGCTATACTAATACTAATTTTTGATAATTTTCAGGAGGCATAGGAATGGATAAGAAGACCATATTAAAGGTATTTGGAGAAGCATTTTTACGCTCTATGGTAGTGTTGATGGCCGTTGCTATTGTAGGTTTTGGGGCATTTTTTCTCATTCGTGTAAATACAGACAGGAAACAGGCGGAGAACACTACAACGGAACAGGGCTCCTCACATAGTGCAGATGAACTGCAGGCAATGCTGGATGAAGAGAACGCCAAGGATACCTCTGCCACGGAAGAGGAGACTACAGAGGAGATTACGACAGAGGCGACAACAGAGACACCGGATATTCCTTCAACCGATAAGAATATAATGGTTTTGAACAGCACCAGTAAGGCAGGGCTGGCAAACTCATGGAAAAATAAGTTGAGCAGTGAAGGCTTTGCCAATGTGGGAATTGGCAATTACAGTCTGAGCACGGAAACCCAGACAAAGATTTATGTTTCAGAGGAAGGCATGGGAAACGATTTGGCAGAGTATTTTACAGATGCAGTTGTTTCTGTAGGCACCCTGGATTCCGGAAATTATTCTGTTCAGGGCGGAGCTTCCATGGACCAGATTGATATTTTTATTGTAATTGGAAGTAATGACACTACAGTTCAGTAGCAGAGGTGGTTTATGAAAGAAAGAGTCCACTTATTGGACGTCGCTGTAGATATTGCATCTACAAAGGTGGCCAGTGATGCGACAATTGAATATCTGGAAGAGGAGAGCAGTAAGGTCATCTATTTTTTGAATAGTGAGACCTTATTACTTTTACAGGAAAACGCAGACTGGAAGGAAATTGTCGGAGACAGTGACCAGATACTTCCCGGAACCTCCAATGTCAATGCCAGTGTAAATGAAGTGCTGGGACATAAGCGGGACCCGTTCTTTTTTGAGAGCTACTTTGACACCATACTGGATTATGCCATAGAGATGGGGTATGAATTTCTGCTGGTGACGGAAAAGGAGGAGCAGTTCATTTCTGTACAGGAGAATATTCATGAAAAACGTCCGTTTCTGACACTCAGCGGTATGTTTCTTACTGAGCAGGATGAGTCTTTAGACCGTATTGTAAATGAAATCAATTCTGTGGCTCCGGATATTCTGGTATTAGCCTTAGAGGAGAAGAAGCAGCTGCAGCTGCTGCAGCAATACCGGAACCAGATGAATGCGGGACTTATGCTGTTTACCGGAGATATATTGTATAATAAGGCAGTCTCCGAGGCGGAGGTGCCGGAACAGATACAGAAGCTTAAGATAGATAATCTGTACAAATGGTTCCGCAGGGGTGGAAGAGTCCGGAGCTTTTTCAATAATATACGAATGAAGCTTCGTCTCAAACAGCATCAAAAAGAGAAGGATTCCTGATTTCCTTGGTAAAAATTCCTAAAAGTCTTTGGCAAATTACACAAATCTCCTGGGGCTATTGGATATTTTGCACGACTTTTGTCGGCATTTTGAGGACAATTGGGAGTCTGTTTTTTTGTTATAGGTAGATTTTTATAATAAAAGTGCAAAAAAGATGTGCATTTTAATGGTTCTGCCACGGATTATGACAAATTAAACAACTGTCTCTTATACACATCTCCGAGCCCACGAGACTCGACGTCATCTCG
>UQXF01000020.1 GCA_900544905.1 uncultured Clostridium sp. | reverse complement strand
AATGTTCATTACCAGTTGTGCTGGATATAATCACTCAGGATTCCGAGAGATTATTCTATATTTTTTATATCTTTACCTGTATAAATTGACTTAAATTACCTGGAAGCCTTTCCATTTCCCAGACTTCTGCCGCAGGATAAAAACGACTGCCCGGATAACCCAGTCACATACCATTGCAATGGCAATACCGATTACTCCCATATCAAAGACAATACCAAGAAGATACGACAGCAACAGCCGCACTGCAATCGTGGAAGCAACGGAAACGTACATGGTAAATTTCACGTCTCCCGCCGCCCGAAGTCCATTGCTGAGGGCACCGGAAAACGGATAAGCTGCCGCATTGAATACATTGTGAATCAACACCAGCCAGACCACAAGCTGCTTTGTCCCCGGCTCCAGTGCATAGAGCTTTAGAAAAAGCGGCGTCAGGAGAAACACAAGCAGGTTCCATGCCGTGGAAAGTAAAAGCGTGATTTTTGTCAGCTTCCTGAAATAATAGTCCGCTCCTTCTGTATCCCGGTTTCCCATACACTGCCCAATCACCGTGATAAATACCGGTCCCATTGCCACACCCATAAGCGCCGCCAAAGACCAGATGCTTTGCGCCACACCGTTAGCCGCAATCTGATAGGTTCCAAAAAGAGCCACAATACTGCTGAGAGCCACCTTTACCAGCTGGAACACACCATTTTCCAGTCCATTTGGGACAGCAATTCTCAAAATTTGCTTCATGGAATTGCCGCTCCACTTAAAAATCCATTCCCGCTGATAAAATACTTCATTTTTTCTGCGAAAGCACAGCCATGTAATCACCACAGCCGAAAATGTCCGGGCAATCAAAGAAGGATATGCAACGCCAGCCACCCCTGCATGGAGCAAAAATACCCCAATTACATTTCCAATCACATTGATAATATTGGATGCCACGGACAGATACATGGTTACATCCGTTTTTCCAAGACTGCGGTACACTGCGGCACCGGAGTTATAAATTGCCAATGCTGGATAGGAGTATGCAGAAATCCGAAGATAGGTTACACAAGCTTCCATGACGGAATCCTCAACCCTGCCAAACATCAGGCGCAGTATTCCTTCATTTCCCACCAGAACCGCTCCCGCCACAATAACCGAAAAAATAGTGGAGAACAACAAAAGCTGGCTGGCAGAAGCTCCTGCCGCAGCCTTTTCCTTCCTGCCAATGTACTGGCTGATTACAACCGCTCCGCCGGATGCCAATGCGGTAAACAGATATATAAAAATTGTATTAAATTGATTTACCAAAGAAACACCGGAAACAGCTGCCTCTCCCGCATAGCTTACCACCAGCGTATCCGCCATTCCCACCAGCATAACCAAAAGCTGCTCGAAAAACAGCGGGACAATCATTTCTTTTAAATTCTGATTGGAAAACACTTTTGCCTTCTGCTCCATTTTTTATCCCTTTGCCTTTCATTCCATGCTTTACTCCAAGATACCATTGGTTTCTAACCATTCCGTTACATCATCAGGAAAACAACTTGCCTTTCGTTTGGATTTTTCGTTGGCAGAGAGCCAATCGAATGTACTTGTGCGTATATTCGGCAATTTCCCCAAGAGTCGTATAGTCCGAATTTAGTTCGGGATATGTGACCGTGATGCTGATAATCTCTCCAACACTTTTGACACATAGTAGGCGATAAATACCCATAATCCCATCATTGCCATATATTCCACAAAGATGAAAACTGCATTCTTTTCGTAATCAAGAAATGCAAACTCCACTTTGAGAAACAGATAGGACAAAATATCTGCCTGATAGAAGCAGACTGCTCCATACACAGCAATCAGAACGGCTATCAACCGAAGAATCCACAGAAAAGCCTTAGATTTCTTTCCGTTGGAAAATTTGCGGAACATACTGATTACCATGCTGAGGTGGAGTCCAAGATGAACACTCATTAATACAAAGCCCCAATAGGAGCCTGCAAGGTGCAGCACTCTTGCCGTTGCCATTCCACCATTAATCGGAAGTTCGGAAAATACATGGCGGGACATAACGATACCGCTATAGGCAAGTACAAGCATTGCAGCGAGAACTGAAAAATTAACGATTGTCCGAAGAATGCGTAATATGGTATATTTTCCCTTCAGCAAGTGTCCATACCAGTGGATATTCAAAAGGTTATGTATCAAAAACAACACAACCATTCCTGCACCAAGCCATTCATGGAGTTTTTCTCCTGTGACTTGATGTGCCATCAGCATGAACAAAAAGATTGTCATTAAAAAATCAATCTTCATTTTTATTTTTGAAATATTCATGAATTTTCTCCATTCTTGCAATTTGGTTTACATGAAATGGGCATCTTTTGCTGCAATGACCACATTTGATGCACTTATTTGCCTTTTTTTCCAGCTTTTGATAGTGTTCATGCGCCATATAATCGCCAGCCACAGACAAATCATAATACTTGTTAATCAACCCTACATTAAGCCCTGCCGGACAAGGCTGACAGTGATTACAATACACACATACACCTTCCGCATCCTGTGGCGCAAAGGTTCCAATGACGGAATAATCCCTTTCTGCCTCAGATGCTTCACAAAATCCAAGAATACGATATAAATCCTTTTTATTGCGAATACCAGGAAGAACAGTCAAAACGCCAGGCTTATCCAGTGCATACTGAATGCACTGGTATTCCGTTAATGCTTTACCAAAGGGGGATGTTCTGGCATCTAAAAGCTGCCCTCCACTAAACGCTTTCATTACAGATATTCCTACTCCTTCTTTTTCACAACGGCGATACAGATTCATCCGCTCTGCCACACTTCCTACTGCGTAATTACCTGCCTCATAATCCGGTTCTGTACCATGCTGATAATCATATGAAGGATTTATGCTGAACATCAGCATATCCAGAATATCCATATCTAATATTTGATTTACCAATTTAGGTGTATGAGAGGACAGTCCAACATGCCGCACAATTCCCTGTTCTTTTAATTGGAGTATGTAGTCAATAATGCCGCTTTTCTTTGCCATCTGCAAATCAGACATTTCATCAATGCAATGTATAAAACCAAAATCAATGTAATCTGTCCGAAGCATTTTTAACTGCCATTCCACAGAGCGCTTCACTGTATCCAGGTTTGTTGTCCAACCGTAAGTTCCTGTTTCATAATTTGCACCAAAATGTATCTGGAAGAACACTTCATTACGCCGGTCCGCTATTGCTTTTCCATATGCCGCAAATGGTTTTGCCTCAGCCGAAGCCATATCAAAGAAATTGATTCCATTATCTATTGCCAGAGAAATTATTTCTTCAATTTCTCTTTCATCAGAAGCTTGAATGGAACTGGTACCCAGACCAAGAACGCTTATTTTTTCTGTTCCTTTTGGTAATTTTCGATACTGCATGAGGTTTCCTTTCCTCCTATCTACTATCCCGATTCATTTACTCTGCCAAAACATCCAGTCCGAGACCGTTTACCCATTCCATAACCGTCTCCTGGGAATCACTGCCATTCAACCGCCGCCCATCAAGCCAGGTAGCGCCGTCCGTCAGCTGCTCCAAATTGGAAGCACTGGAACCAATGCCGCTGCCACCGGAGGTGCAGAAGGGAACAATAGTCTTGCCGGAGAAATCATAGCTTTCCATAAAGGTACTGACAATTCTCGGCGCATCTCCCCACCATATCGGATAACCGATAAATACGATATCATACTGCTCCATATTCTCCACGGAACCGGAGATGGCAGGTCTGGCAGACGGGTCATTCATTTCAAGTGTACTGCGGCTGTTGTTATCGTTATAATCTAAATCCGCATCCGTATAAGGCTCCTCCGGAACGATTTCATAAAGGTCTGCGTTCAGACCATTTGCGATATGTTCTGCTACACCTTCCGTTGTATTGGTGGCGGAGAAATAGGCTACCAGTACCTTTGTCCCCTCTGCTCCGGTATCCGCTTCAGATATCGGTTCTGTTTCTTCCGTTTCGTCGGATTGCGTAGCTTCGCTTTCCGGTTCGGATTCTGCCGCGCTACTTTCCGAAGCAGATATTTCCTCAGATACACTGCCCTCCACATCAGGGGAGTTTGTTTCAGCCGGTTCCCTGTTTCCGGCACAGGCCACAAGAGATACCGCCATTAAAAAAGTAAGTAAAATAGCTGCAAATTTCTTCATTGTTTTTTCCTCCTTTTTTTCTATGTTGCAAACCGGGCAGACCATGGGTTTTTTTACACTTGATGCCCTGCCTTTTCGTTGTTTCTCTATTCTGCTAGCGAGAAGGTAATTTCCTCCCGGCTGTCAAGGTTTTCAAACACGGATAAATCCGAAGTCACTCTGCCAATGGGAATAACATCCACAGTAAGCACCGGATTATATGTCTGTGCATAAAAGATAGCCATGTTGTGATGGGCTTCACAGTAGGTAATATCGCCATTGTCAAAGGTGTTTCCACCACCCACCAGATTCTCCTGTGCCGGATAAAAGTCTACACCACCATAATATTCTCTCCCTCCATATCCATTCATGGAAATTGTAAGGGGAAAATATTCTTTTATTTCCTGTGCAAGCGCAGTATCATAAATCACTCCGTCAAGAACAATATCGCCAATCGTAATTGTAATGGCTGTTTCCTCATTTTCTGCTCCAATGCTTTCTCTCGTAATACCTATTTCTTCAAGCCATGCGGCAACGGTATTCTCAGCCGTCGGAACGTCTTTTGCTTCAATTGCTAAACCTTCCGGCGATTCTGCTGCATGACTTGCCTCCCGGATTGTGTTATAGCTGCTGCCAGCTCCATATCCGTCATGAGTACAAAATGGAATGACTGTTTTTCCAGAAAAATCATATTCATTCAGGAAAGACAGCACAGCCTGGGGAACCTCTGTTGCCCACACAGGATAGCCGATAAATACTGTATCATACCCGGAAATATCCAGATTGCTTTCCACCAAAGCAGGCAAATATCCCTCCGCCATTTCACTGTGGTTTAAATCCCGAAGCTCATCAAAATCGACGGGATACGGCTCCTGTGTCTGAATAAAGTGAAGCTCGCCACCAACATTTTCCTGTATCATGCGGGCCACATATTCTGTGGTTCCGTAATTTCCTCCATCTGCCACAATACTGGCAGATGTCGTCGCATCCACATCATCGGGATACTCTGTGTTACCCCACCGTGAAAAATAAACAATCAAGATATTGCTGTTATTTTCTTCTGTTGATACCGCAATCGGTTCCGAGGTTTCCGGTTCTGTATCAGCCGTTACCTCCTCTGTCATAGCCAAGCTGCTATCTCCAGAAGTTTCGCTCTCTTCTGACCCGGAGGGGTCAGCTCCGCAGGCGGTCAAAGAAAATACCGTAAAAATGCCAAGCAGGAACGCCAAGCCTTTTTTCATAGTTTTACTCCTTCCTATGTCTCATCATAGACTTCTTTCGCCATCCGAAACGCCGCCCACGCCTTCGGCCAACCGGCATAAAAGGCTGCATGGGTCAGGATTTCAGCCATTTCCTCTGCTGTTACCCCGTGGTTTTTCGCATTCAAAATATGAAACCTAAGTGAGCTGTCCAATATGCCACTTGCCATCAGTGCAGTTACCGTAACCATGCTTCTGTCTCTGGCGGACAGCTTATCCTCACGCGACCAAACCTCACCAAACAACACATCATCGTTTAACTGTGCAAACTTAGGAGCAAAAGCGCCCAATTCGTCACGTCCAGCAGTAACCTTTGCCATCTAAAACGCCTCCTTTATTTCAACTTTCCGTAATCTTCCTCTGAAACCGGCTCCAGCCACTCATTGGAAGTATTCTCACCGGGTACCTCTATGGCTATATGTGCAAACCAGCTATCCTTTGCCGCCCCATGCCAATGCTTTACACCCACTGGAATTGCAACCACATCTCCTGCATGAAGCTCCCGGGCGTCCCTGCCCCATTCCTGATACCAGCCACGTCCTCCGGTGACAAGCAGAATCTGACCGCCTCCCTTATCACCGTGATGGATATGCCAGTTGTTTCGGCAGGCAGGCTCGAAGGTTACGTTTGCAACACCTACGCCATTTAACTGTGTCAGCATCGCCAGATAGGACTGGCCCGTAAAATACTCGCCAAAGGGATTGGGAGCACCCTTTCCAAAAATAGTTCCATGCTCTAATTCGTTCATAATAAATCCTCCTGCTAATCTTTTTTAATTTCATGAATCATATAATCCAACTGGTCTAATAACTGCTGCTTGGAATGTATTTCATCTAATAATTGCAATCTGCTTTTTCTTAAAATCCGTATCTGCTCCTCCTTTGTTTTTCCATTTTCCTTTACCAGCTTGGTTATTTCCTCTAATATCATTTCCAGCCTCCTTATACAATAGGAAGTACACTCTGCGAGCCTTCTATCGTCATATGCATTGCAACGCAAAAAATGTAGGTGCAGAGGAAAGTGGGCTACACTTTTTCTACACCTACATTATAATCCGGGTTATAAGGTTATATCAAATACTTAGTTTTAATAGTCAGTTTATGCCTAAAAGGCATTTTATATGTTCTATAAATTTCGTCGCCGCTAAACTAAACGGCTGCTGTTTTTTCCACGCCAGTACACTGTTCGCCGTAAGTTCCGGACATAGCGGCCGATAGGCAATTTTCTCCCTATCCCAATAGGGTATGGAACCTTCAATTACAAGAGAATAGGCTAAGCCCCTTTGAACCATAAGGGCGCTGTTCGTAGTTAAATTACTGGTAAAGAGAACCTGTTGTTCCTGAAAGAAATCTCCAAACCAGTTGGATAATTCGTTCTGCACATTTGTACGTCTCGGAAGAATGAGCGGCATATTCTCCAAGTCTTTTGCGCTGACGGCTTCCTTCTGCGCAAGAGAATCATCCGGGCGCATTAAAACAACCCACCGTTCTTTTTCTCTTAAGCGAATAAAATCAAACTTTTCTATATCTATCGGCTCCAGCAGCACGCCAATGTCAATCAGACCTTTTTCCATCTGCTCCTTCACCAGGTCTGCATTTCCTGTGAAAATGTCGAAGGTGACAAGCGGATACTTCTCATGAAAATCTTCAATGATTTCCGGCAGCACCTGCATAGTTGCCAGTTCTCCTCCGCCAATGACGATTCTGCCCTCGACAAGTTCATCCTGTTCAGCCAATTCTCTTTCTGTCCGGTCAACCAACGCCAGTATTTCTTCTGCACGACGCCGCAGAAGTATTCCTTCATTGGTTAAGGTAATTTTTCTCGCACCCCGGTGAAACAGCTTAACTCCGACTTCTTCCTCCAGCTGGGCTAACTGTCTGCTCAATGTAGGCTGCGTAATATGTAATACCTCTGCTGCCCGGTTGATTCCTTCCTCCCGGACAACAGTAAGAAAATAACGAAGCACCCTTATTTCCATTGCCATACCCCCTGTAACTCGTTTTTGTAATTATACATTAGGTATGCTTAAAAGGCAATGTACGTTGAGCCACCCAATCCATCCACTCAAACAGTCCCACCCCGCGGAAATCCCTTGTTTTCTACACTTTTTAATCGTTTATTTCTCAACCCGCGGCATCAATACTACGCTCCCCACATGCGATATGGTTTTAAACCGCTTTAACACTTTGTGAACCCGCATATTTACCAGCTTTTATCATCTTTCATGTTCATGCAGTATAGCCCATTCCATTTGGCGTACAAACTGCTGTACTGAATAAACATTGAGCAGTTCGCAAATTTTTTATAACACCCTCACTGTTAAATCAACAATAAGACTATACCCTTATATTAGGACGTTTCTCTTTACCAATACCAGCTCTTTCTGATACTGTCCTGCAAAGATTTTTCCTTTTCTTCTGCACTTTTTTCATGTTGCCGCTTTCCCAAGTATTCATCTTCAATCGCTACAGATGGATCATACCAGTTAGCTTTTTTCTTAGCCCATTCAATCCATTCCGGAGTAATATCTTTATTTCCACTATCAATCATAGCCTGAATATATGCTCTTATTTCCATAGCAATTTTATAATCTTCTGCTTTATTTATAAGCTCTTTTACAAGGCAAATTTCTTGTTCTTTTCTTTGCCTATTTTCTTCTCTGCGTCTTGCTTCCTCTAGTTTCCTACGCTCTGCAGCTTCCCTCTCTTCACGTGCTTGTCTATTTTCCTCCGCCTTCTCATACAAGGTGATAAGAATATCCCCAAGTCTTTCTTCTAATTTTTCATTCACACTATCCCTTATGTAACTTCTCTCTCCAAATACAATACGAAGTTTTCCATTATAAGCCTTGTCATACTTTCTTATTTGCGGTTTTGAGGCCCACCGATGATTCTTGACATCATCATTATACTTTACAAGTGCTTGTGCTTCTTGCTTTGTCAATTCGTGCTTTACTTGATCTTGACTCTCAATCATTCGAAATCTGACAATATCGCTTTTAATTTTTACTGATAAATCACTATTAATACTTCCACCCAAATATTCAATTGCTTTGAATACGGTATCTAGTATAGCAATTGCACGCGACATACACTCATCGGACATTTCCTTAAAAAATTCCGGTTCATTTTCTGGTTTATTATACCTAGCATTATAGTATTGTCTGCTCTGCGCTTCTTTAAGCTTCTTCTTATAATCCGCAATATCTTTTTTATATTGGACCAATGTTTTGTGCAATCGTGCATTCTGATTTATCTGGAGATTGCATGCAAGTTCTAATACTCTATTTCTTTCCGTTTCTTCCAAAAATCCAAGTATTCCATCTGACCATTTAGATATGTTCTCTGCTTTATTCTGTTGTAACCCTTCCGTTGCTATTACTTCCAAATCTTCTATTATGCCAGCTTGCACATTCTTAACTATTTCTGCCTTAGCTTTCCTAATATGCTTAATCGTCACATCATTCGTTATCAATGGAATTTCTGCTTCTTCCAATCCAGATAAATCTACGACCTCGTTTGATACATCTTTTCCCATATTCTTCTTAGTCCAATAACCAGAAGAAGGAAATGGTATATTCTCTGCTTTACATGCAGCTATTAATTTCCCATAATTCAAATTGTATTTTCTAGCTACTCCTGCAACAGAAAGCTCCCATATTTCATCATAGAGCTGCTTACGCGTTAATTTAACTATTCCTTTTTCATTCTCCATCCTGGCAGCTCCTTCCCTTCGTATTTTTTATTGTTATCCTCATATTTTCCAAGCGAAAACGCATACTCATAAAGCTCTAATTCTGCAGATTGTCGTTTTCGCTTAATAGAAAAACCAAGTCTTTTTTCATCTCTTCAAACTGTTCTATTATAGTGTTAAGACTCTTTTCTATATTTTGAACCTGTACTTCCGACGTTCTTCCGTATTTGTATGCAATCAATCTCTCACCTACTATGTGATAGGACCAACTTTCAGAATATTTTCTATCTCTTTCTTCATTGTGAATTGCAAAACCGATTGGTAAAAGATTATTTCTCATCCCAATGCTAACTGCCATCGAAGATATTCCAAGGTAATCTGCAGCTATTTTACATGTTATTTTATTCATATTTCTAATATCGTCATCTGTATATTTTTGCATAATTTCACCTCATTTTATAACAGCCAATCAATATATCAATTTTTAGATTAATTTAACAACTTAGATGCACCTGAAGATTTTAGTCCAGTAATATCTCCTACCATTGTCCTTCCAAAATAAACATCTTTTCCACACTTTAAAAATATCTCTAACGCATGATTTACTGTCTTCTCCGAAATCCTATTTGAAAATTACAATAGTAGTCTTAAAAATTACTTTTTAATCCCATCATTTACATAGATATACTTTTGGATTCAATTCTTACTGTTTTTCTTCGCTGCACTGTGAATATTTTTAATGCTTTCCAAATACTCTTCTTCAACTGGCGACAAGTTCTGTGCCTGATATTTCTTATACTCTTCTGTTGCTTTTTCAATTGCCTGTGTATGACTAATTGCTCCAGCTCCCTGCAACACTTTTTCTCCTGTAGTTTTTAAAACATTGTCAAGATGCTCCACATAATCTGCCATATACATGGGATTATGACGCATTGCCTGAATTTCGGCGAAATCAAAATATCCCGATACAATATTATTTAGGATTTTTAGCTCTTCATCATTAAGATAATTCTTTGCAATACTGATATCTTTCAATACAGGAAAATCACCAGAAAAACTTTTTAACCCCATAAAAGGCTGACTAGCATCCGCACGCTCATATATAACTTCTGCTGCTGTATGTCCATGTGCTGCATAGTGTAATTTATTTTGTACCATTTTAAAAAACGCAATGGATTCACTACTCTTAGGATTATAGTCAACACTTGTTGCATACAAATCCAGCACCTGTCGATACATAACTTTTTCAGATGAGCGGATATCCCGAATACGGTCTAATAACTCTTTCCAATAATTGCCGCCACCCAGATTTTTCAGACGCTCATCATCCATTGTAAAACCTTTTATCATATATTCTTTTAATCGTTCAGTAGCCCAACGCCGGAAATTTGTGGCAATCTTGGATTTCACTCTATATCCAAGAGAAATAATCATATCAAGGTTGTAAAATGGCATTTCTCTTGTCACTTCACGATTGCCTTCTTTTCGAACCTGTCGGAATTTCCGACAAGTTGATACTTCATCTAATTCTCCCTCGTCATAAATATGCTTAATATGCTCAACCACATTGGTACGCGAAGTATGAAACAAATCTGCCATTTGCTGCTGTGTCAACCACACCGTTTCATCTTGAATCTTTACCTCTATATTTGTCAGTCCATCATCTGACTGATAAATCAGAATTTCACCATGATTACCCATTTGTATCCACTTCCCATCTATAAAACATTTTGTAATTTTCCAGCTTTAACAAAATTATTTTTACGAAATCATCTTAAAATGCTTCATCAATCAGCTTTTCCTTCTCCATCGGACACTTTGATTGTTTTGCGCCTTCCGACTTGGAAACATTATAGTTTTCTCTCTCGATAATGCCATGTTTCTGTTTCACCTGGGCAATGTATAATGATGATACCTTTACACCGTGCTTTTCCAAAATGTAATCTTTGATTTATTGATAAGTGGCTTTCGCTTCCGATGCAGTCAAATCCAACTCATCCATATCAACAGTAATGTCAATATATGCGTTGGGATTTTTTCTAACCAGCTTGACAACCGTCTCCACATGCATCGTCCCAACAAACTGGTCAATCGCACAGGCCTTAACCACATTATATCCCCTTGCCTTGAATATCTCCAAATCCCGCACCAGACTAGTCGGCTTGCAGGAAATATACACCAGTTCCTCTACGCCATAAGCAATAATTTTATCCAGTGCCTTCGGATTAATCCCGTCCCTCGGCGGGTCCAATACGATAATATCCGGCTTATCCTCTATCTCATCGATTACCTTTAACACATCTCCTGCGATGAACTCACAATTTGTAAGTCCGTTCAAGGCTGCATTTTCTTTTGCTGCTTCCACTGCCTCCTCCACAATCTCCACACCAATCACCTTTTTTGCCACTGGAGCAAACATCTGGGCAATGGTTCCTGTTCCACTGTAAAGGTCAAATATCACTTTATCCTTTGTCTCTCCGATATAAGACCGTGCCGTCTCGTAAAGCACCTCTGCCCCCTTTGTGTTGGTCTGGAAAAATGAAAATGGTGATATTTTAAAGGTCAGCCCTAATATTTTCTCATATATATAATCCTGTCCATACAGCGTGATAACCTTCTCCGGAATCACGGCATCCGACAGGCTGTCATTATGTGTATGCAAAATACCAACAATTTTGCCGTGCAAATCCAACGACAATAAGCATTCCTTCCATTCCTCAAGATACAGGCTCTCCGCAAGCTTTTCTGCGTCTAAATGCTCTGCCGTGTCCTTATCCTGTGTTGTAGTCACCAGATTTACCAGTATATCCCTGCTGTCTGCCGACTGGCGGATTACCAGATGCCGGAGTACCCCCACATGCTTCATTTTCTTATAAAACGGAACCTGCTTTTCTGTGTAAAAATCAAGCACTGCACGCAAAATCTTATTGTAGTCTTCATCTACCAGCTTACATTTATCCACCGTAACAATATCATGAAAGCTTCCCTTTTTATGCATGCCAAGCGCCAACGGTCCATCCTTAAAGGCATCGCCAAAGGAAAACTCCATCTTATTGCGGTATGCCTCCTGTACAGGACTCCCCTTAATGCCCTCCCAGGTATAATCCGAGACAACCCCGTCCAGCAGCGTCTTTACCTGCTCCTCCTTCAGCCTAAGCTGATTATTGTAGCTCATGGTCTGGTAAGTACAGCCTCCGCACGCTCCAAAATGCGGACAGATTGGTTCTGCATCCTCGATAGGCGACTGCTCTAGTACCTGTAATAACCTGCCCTCACCGCTGCCCTTTCTAAGCTTTTTCACAGAAAACTGCACCCTCTGTCCCTTCAGTGCACCCTTGATGCAAATCTCCCTGTTCTCTATATTCACATATCCTTTGTTGGGGAAGCCATATCGTTCCACTACCCCTTCGCAAATCTGACCTTTTTTCATAAATATTTATCCCTTTAACACCTTTTTAATAAAATCCCTCGTAAAAATCCCGCAGAGAAGATTTCAACAATCCCTGGGAGTAATGAAATTCTCCCTTGCTGTCCACCTCTATCATCATAAAAGTATGCTTTCTGCCATCCTGTCGCGGATAGGAAATACTGCCAGGATTTAAGATTGTCACATCATCCCCAATATCCAGAAAGGGAACATGAGTGTGCCCATACATCACAATGTCATATCCGTTCTCTATCGCATACTGCCTTAAATGCTCCACACCGGAGCCTACATAAAACCGGTGTCCATGGGTAATAAAAACCCTTTTATCCGCTATCATAAAAGAATCCGTATCCGGCAAATCAATATCATAATCATTATTGCCCGCTATCATGTGGGTTTCACATTTCGCCAGGCCTCTGATATATTCCGGTCCGCGCTCGATATCACCCAGGTGGATAAACATATCAATATCGCCCACCTGCTCTAATACCTGTTTTACGTCATCATTTTTACCATGGGAATCACTAATCACCAGTATGCGCATCTCTATCTCCTCGTCCTTTTTCTCTTCCTATCTGTCCTGCAACTCATCCTTAATCATTTGAAGTGCCTTACCCCGGTGGCTGATTTTATTTTTTTCCTCCGGAGAAAGCTCCGCCGTGGTCTTGCCATACTCCGGCAGAAAGAAAATCGGGTCATAGCCAAAGCCATTTTCTCCCCGCTCCTCATAGCCGATAATTCCTTCTATTGTACCACGTTTCGTTACAACTCGTCCATCCGGAAATGCCGCCGCAATGGCGCAGACGAATCTTGCAGTACGTTTGTCATCCGGCACCCCGGAAAGATTTTCAATAATTTTCTGATTTTTTACCGCATAGGAAGTGTCCTCACCAAGCCATCTCGCCGAAAAGATACCCGGCATTTTGTCCATATAGTCTACCTCCAAACCCGAATCGTCTGCCAGCACCAGACAATTGGCAATCTTGCTGATTGCGGTTGCCTTGATGATTGCATTTTCCTCAAAGCTCTTACCATCCTCAACAATATCGGCTGTAATCCCTGCCTCCTTCATGGATAAAATTTCATAATCCAAATCTCCGAGAATCATCCGGATTTCTTTCATCTTTCCCTCATTGCCTGTGGCAAAAATCAATTTTTTCATCGTATTTCCTTTCTGTTTTCCAAATGTCATATGACCTGTTCGTTTTCCACTTTCAATCCCAGGTAATAAATCTATGTTATTCCTCTTCCACCGGTCTTGGTCTTTTCGGCGGCTTCGGTCCCAAATACTGATAGTAATATGATTTAATCATACCGTTGTATATCTTACGGTTTTTTGTCGCCTTTCTGCCAAGATAACGCTCTGCATCCTCATAGGAGGTAATAATATATTTCGACCATGTGTCCAGCTTATCAAAGCTCTTCCCGATATCCCTGTAAAGCTTTGGCAGGTCTGCCTTATCCTCCAGCCGTTCCCCATATGGCGGATTTGTTATGATAAACCCATATTTTTTAGGGCTGGAAAGCTCCCGCATGTCCCGCTGCTGGAAATGAATATATTCCTCCACTCCCGCAGCTTTCGCATTTTGCATGGCACATTTGATAATGCCTCCATCTATATCATACCCCTGAATATTCATGCTGATATCCCGCAAAATCAAATCCTCCGCTTCCGTTACGGCATCATACCAGATTTTCCTTGGCGCAATATTTTTCCAGCTCTCCGCAATAAATTCCCGGTTCATTCCCGGTGCAATTTTGGCTCCAATCATGGCAGCCTCAATGGGAAAGGTTCCACTGCCGCAAAAGGGGTCGATTAATATCCGGTCCCGGTTCCAGGGCGTCAGCATGATAAGGGCTGCCGCCAGAGTTTCGGAAATAGGTGCCTTTCCCACCAGCTGCCGGTATCCGCGCTTGTGAAGGGAGGTTCCGGATGTGTCCAGCGCAATGGTAACAATATCCTTCAGGATAAATACACGGATGGGATATTGTGCACCATTTTCTTCAAACCAGCTGACATGGTAAATCCCCTTTAACCTGTCTACAATTGCCTTTTTTACAATAGACTGGATATCGGAGCCGCTGAACAGCTTAGATTTATTCGTGGTGGCTTTTGTCACCCAGAATTTCGCATCTTCAGGAAGATAATCCTCCCAGGGCAATGCCTTTGTTCCCTCAAACAATTCATCAAAGGTGGCTGCCTTAAAGGTTCCTGCTTTTATCATGATTCTCTCCGCTGTCCGGATAAAAATATTGGCTCTTGCAACCGCCGCCTGGTCACCCTTAAAGGTAATTCTGCCATCCTCCACGGAGACAATTTCATATCCCAAATCTATAATTTCCCTCTTTAGTACTGCCTCCAGTCCGAAATGGCAAGGGGCAATCAATTCTAATTCCTGCATGTAGCTCTCCTTGTGTACGCTGTATTATTTTTTTATTATAGCATGGGAAAAAAATATTCACAACGTATGTTTTCATACCTATACCGGAACACTCATATGCCCGGCAGCAAAAGAACAGGCTGCCAATTTATAATTGACAGCCTGCCTGATGTATGCCTGAATCAGCATACCGGAAATATTCATTTACGATTTAATTTTAATGCGGGAGTGCGACAGCCTACTGTACATTTGCCGCCTCTAATTGCTGGTTTGTACTTTCAACCGCCATATTCACAGCTTCCTCCGGGTCTCCGCCATTAAATACAAGCTCCGCCCCTGCCATCATATCATTACGAATCTGCACCAGTGTTGTCACAAGCGGTCCGGCTGTAACCGAATTTACTTTTGCATTTAAAAGCTGCTCTGCTCCAACCTTCATCTGCGGGCTCTCTTCATAAAGCTTTACCATGGTTTCTGTTTCATAGGATGCCTTGTTTACAGGGAAATAACCTGTATTTGCTGCCCATGTAGCCTGTACCTCACTGCTTGTCGCATATCTCAAAAATTCAAAAGCACCCTTCTGTATATTTTCATCCAAATCCTTTGACATAACAAATGCGCCACCACCAGCATATACACCCTGCTTTTCACAATCCTTAAAATGCGGAATACCGGCAATACCTACTTCAAATGGTGCAGAATCGATAATACTTGTAGCCCATGCAGATGTCGTAATAAACATTGCAATATCTCCATTATTAAAGCCGGCATTAATATTGTCATCACTGTCACCATAATTCACAAAGCCATCTGCCTCTATCATATCTTTAATAAAGCTATAGAAGCGGAGCATTCCTTCCCCATATGCAGCTTCTGTTGCCCGGGCAGAGCGGCCATTATCGTTGTTCACCACCATGTAACCGCTGTTTGTAATAATCTGGTCCAGAAGATAACCCCAGGATGTAATAGAAAATGCTTTCATTCCATCATTACTTTCGGAAATCTTTGGTGCTATTTCAACATATTCTTCAAATGTTTCCGGTGGTGTATCAATACCTGCTTTTTTTAATGCTTCTACATTATAATAAACAACCGGTGAGGACGAATTAAACGGCATTGCATATAACGAGTCATCCACCGTGTAGAAATTTACCACCTGGTCCAGCAATTCATCAACATTATAATTATATTTCTCTGTCATATCGGTTATATTTTCAATTAAGCCGGTATCAATCATTGCCTGCAGGTGCTGGTCACCAATCTGCATAATTGCCGGAGAACCTTCTTTTCCTGCCATATTCATGAACTTTGATGCTGCCTCATCGTATTCTCCCTGTGATTCCGCAACAACATAATACTCATCCTGGCTTTCATTGAATCCATCCACTATCGCATTTAACTGTTCCAGACGGTCCCCTGACATTACATGCCATAATAAAATTTCCGTGGCACCTTCGGCGCCCCCGGCAGCCTCGGTATCTTCAGAAGCCTCTGCCGTTGTTTCCTGATTTTCTGTAGATGCATTACTGACTCCACAGCCCGTCAATCCAATTGTTGCTGCCATCATTAGTGCTAAAATTCTTTTTTTCATCTTTTTCTCCTTTTTCGTAGAATTATTGAATTTATTTTAACGCTCCTTTGGTCAAGCCCTCTCTAAGACGGTTTTGCCCAAAAAACATTAAAACCAGTGTAGGTATTGTTACAATCATTGTTGCTGCTGCTGTCAAACGGAAATCCGTTTGCGTTTCCGAAGCGGCAATCTGCCTTAATCCAATCTGGATTGTGCGCACTTTATCCTCTGTGGTTGCAATGAGAGGCCACAAATAATTATTCCAGCTCACCAAAAAGCTATAGACCGCTAACGTAACTATACTATTTTTAACAAGCGGAACAACAACCCTGCCGAAATAATACAGTTTTCCAACTCCCGCAATATCACCTGCCTCCTGCAATTCTGCCGGAATCTGTTTCATATTCTGCCGCAGCAAAAATATTCCAAAAGCAGATACCAGACAGGGTAAAATAATTCCCGTATATGTATTAATCAATCCCAGCTTTCGGATAATCTGGAAATTTGACATCATCAAAACGTCCATTGGTATCATCATTCCAAGCATAAACAGTGAAAATACTTTTTCATTTACCTTAAAGGGTATAAAAACAATCGCATAGGCTGCCAACAATGCGAGGAACACCTGAAACAACGTCGTGACCGTAGATACAATAATCGAATTTTTCATGTAGTATAATAAATTCGCTTTCTCAAATGCTTCTATGTAATTTTCAAAATGAATCACCGTCGGCCAGTACCTTCCATTGACAATATCTACATTATCAGAAAGACTGATTGCCGTTGTAAATACCAACGGAAACAGCATAATTGCCGCAAGTATAATCAATACCACATATATTAAAAATGTTTTATGTCTTCTCATTGGTAAGTCACCCACCTTTCCACAAGCTTCATCTGCAGCAACGAAATAAACGTTACAATGACAAACAGGATTACACCCTGGGCTGCAGCAGAACTCTGATTAAAATTGACAAACACATCCTGATAAATCGAATATACCAGCAGGCTTGTACTGTTAGCCGGTCCGCCATGTGTCATCATGTCGATTACACCAAATGACTGGAATGCATTTACAATCGATATCACGAGTACATAAAACAAAAACGGTGACAACAAAGGAATAATTACCTTCCTTACGCGATACCAGTAACTGACTCCCACAAGGTCTGCACATTCATGAAAGGTTTTATCAATGCTTTTCAGTCCACCCACCAGAATCAGATAACAATAGCCGGTGTTCATCCAGATTGTTACCAGGCTGATGGAGATAATCGCAATATTCATATCTGTAAGCCAGCCTATTTTTTCGCCACCCAGCTTCTCGATAATTGCATTTAAAATTCCCATTGTCGGGTGAAACATAAAATTCCAAAACATGGAGGCTGCTGCCACGGAAACCCCCATAGTATAAGTAAAGATTGTCCTGAAAATACCAATCCCTTTCAAATTAATATCCGTCAGCAATGCCATCGCCAACGAAAGCAGAATTGTCCCCGGAACCGTTAATAAAATATAGAGCAGCGTATTTTTTACGCTGGTGGAATAAAGAGGTGTTTTTAATAAATTCATATAATTTCTAAATCCGGCAAAGCCCAGCCAGTCCCCCTTTGTATTCGTTGTAAAAAAGCTCTGCACGCATGTTCTGGCAAACGGGTACAGGGTAAAAACAAGGAAAATTAACAGTGCTGGTAACAAAAACATAGCTGCTTTAAGCAAATTGCGTTTATAAATCTTCTTTTTCATTTTTTCTCCATTTCTACTTTGCTATCTGTCCGGTAGCTGAATCAAACAGGTACAGATATTCTTTTTTAATTCCAAGGCGAATCCTGCCATGAACATTCACCGGTATCTGTCCAAACCATTTAATAATTCCAAAGCCTTTTCCATGTTCAAACATTATCTGTGTTTCATCGCCGGTATATTCAACTCCTGCAGCCTCTACTTCCATGGTGTAATCTGCATCTTCCCCTGCGGGCATCAAATGCTCCGCACGGATACCTGCCTTGAAGCGTCCTTTGGGCATAGCTTTTATTATTTCGCTATTTCCTTCCATACGTATCCGTTGATTAAGTACGATAGAAGCTTCGTTTATTTCTGCATCAAAAATATTCATCTGTGGAGTTCCGATAAATGTTGCCACCTGTATGTTTGCCGGATGGTTATATACTTCCAGCGGCTTGCCAATCTGCTGGACATGTCCGTCATTAAGCACCATAATTCTGTCACCCATTGTCATGGCTTCCACCTGGTCATGTGTTACATAAACAATTGTAATTCCAAGCATACGCTGGATTCTTTTGATTTCACTGCGCATCTGGCCTCTTAATTTTGCATCCAGATTAGACAGGGGCTCATCCATAAGACAAATTGGCGACTGGCTGCAAATACTTCTTGCCAATGCCACTCTTTGACGCTGCCCGCCGGAAAGCTGCCCCGGTTTACGCTTCAGATAATCTTGCAAGCCCATAATCTCTGCTACTTTTTGTAAGCGCTTTTCCTGTTCCTCCCTGGGAATCTTTTTTGCATCCAGCCCAAATAAAATATTATTTCGCACAGTCATATGGGGAAACAATGCATAATTCTGAAATACCATGGATAATTGTCTGTCCTTTGGCGGCAAATCATTTGCCAGCTCCCCGTTTATCCACAATTCTCCTCTGGTAATATCCTCAAGACCGGCAATCATTCTAAGCAGTGTGCTTTTTCCACACCCTGACGGCCCTAACAAAACGAAAAACTCCCCTTTTTGGATTTCCAGATTGACCTCTTCAATAACTGTTGTTTTTCCATCATAACTTTTTGCTATATCCTTTATTTTTATCATTTAGCTTTCCATCCTTCTTTCAGCATAATTGCATTGCTCCATGCAGTTTTTCCATTTTTATCCACACATTCCACGCGGACATAAGTTTCCATTCCGCTTAATTTATATTCCGCATGTGTCATAAATTCTCTGTTTGCAAACCGCTCCTGCTCCGTTTGATATCCGTACTGGCCCTTCAGTACAGCAATTCCCGCATTAACAAATCCACCGCAAATAAAATGAACTCTTTCAACGGGAGAACATTCCACATAAGCTGTTCCGTCATGAATTCCCCAGTCAAATATCTCGGGACCGCTTGAAGAATAAAAATTACCTTGCAGCATATTTTCCACAATTGCTTCCCGGGTAAGCTCTTTTGCCTTTACCACAATCCATCCGCCACAGCTGTCCGGAATAGGCGGTGTATTATGGTTATCATCTGATGCAACTCCATAGATTTGCCTTCCTGTTTCCAATATTGCATCCCAGTCTCTGGTATCAACACCCAATCCGCTATCCAATACCGTACTGTGATTATATATTTCCATAG
Organism: uncultured Clostridium sp.; assembly: GCA_900544905.1. Taxonomy (GTDB): domain Bacteria; phylum Bacillota; class Clostridia; order Lachnospirales; family Lachnospiraceae; genus CAG-590. The sequence continues at coordinate 17,740 of UQXF01000020.1, read as the reverse complement.
CCCAGACACCCTGTAAATCCATGAACTCTTCTGTTCTGACCTTTGACCAGAGCGGGTGATTGTACATTACCAGGCATCCTCTGCTGCGAAATTCATCCACCTGCCTTTGTGCCGCTTCTAAGCCATTCCATTCGTCTTCATATACAGCAACCTCTAAATCCTCCGCTTTTGCATACAACCCTTTTTCCGCCATCTCTGTCATTTCTTTTGTTCCAAGAATTCCGTGTATATGATGCGTCTTTATAACCGCTTTGATATGCTTTTTCTCTTCAAGCCAAACCTCCCTTTCTGTCATTGGATTTTCCTTCGTGGCAGTGATTGTCGCATCTCCGCTTTTCACCAAATTAACAGAACTTTCTGCTCCCGGTAATAATATAAAATCCTTCCGGTTTAATTCTTCCTGGTAATCCGCATATCTTTCATGGTCACTTATACATAGAAACTGGTATCCATTTCTCCGATACAGCTCCACTACCTCTGCAGGCGTCAAAACTCCATCTGACTGATTCGTATGACAATGCAGATTCCCTTTGTACCAGTTTCCTTCCTTCGTAAATCCGTTTTTTGTAATTAATTTTGTACTCATATTCCTTTTTTCCTTTACTTTAATATACTAAAACCGTCTGTTCTTATTTTATGTACGTAAATCAGAATAGACAGTAATAATGTCATTACTTCTGCTGCTATAAAAGCAATCCACATTCCCTTATATCCAACATAAATTGTCAGAAGGGCTGCCGCTAAAACAAGAAATACAACTGTCCTTAACACGGTTAAAACCGCTGATAGTTTCCCATGCTCAAAAGCATTCAGCACACAGGAAAATAATGTATTCATTCCCATAAACAAATAGGAAAACGAAATCAGTTCTATTCCCTGCTTTGCCAGCATGAAAGGCAGGGTATTTTCCTTTAAAAAAATTCCTGCCAGTGTTTCTGCCTGCCAATATCCAATGACACAAACAACTGCTGATGCTATAATGGTAAATTTTATAGTTCTGTTAATTATTCTCCTGTTTTCTATTTTATTCTTAGCTCCATAATAATAAGAAAGCATAGGTGACACACCATTTCCAATTCCGACAAACACTGCTGCCAATGCATATTGTACATAACCAATTACCGTATATGCCACAATACCATTTTCCCGGTAATATAACAGGGAAAGATGATTAAAGTACCACGTAATTACAGCATAGGAAAATTCAAATATACCGCTTGTCAGGCCTAATTCGCTAATCCGCAGAGCTTCCTTCCATATTTTTTTACCTGGTTTACACAACCGCAGATTTCCTCTTTTTGCCAGAAAAAATATGTTTATTAGTAGTGTCAGCAGCATTCCCATACTTGTTGCCAAAGCAGCTCCGGTAATTCCCCACTGCCAGACAACAATAAACAGATAATCCAGAATAATATTTGCAATTCCGCCGGCTACCGATGAAAGCATGCTTATTTCTGACATGCCCTGAGCCCTCAGAACATAGACAAGTATCTCTTTCGTAATTCCTATGGGATACGATAACAACGCAATCCCACCATATATTCTGCAATAATCTATAATTTTATCGGTTGCTCCCAAAAAACGCAGACAGGCATCAAAGCTGCTTCCCATAAAAGCAATCATTATAACGCTCAGCACAATTCCCAGACCAATCGTCAGGGTAAAGCGGCGGTTTGCCTCCTGGGGATTCCCCTCTCCAATGGCATGTGTAATTCGCACACAGCCACCTGCTGCAAGTCCAAAGGATAAGGTAAACATTATATTGATAATAGGATAGCTTACATTAATAGCCGCCATAGCATCAGCGCTGACGACTTTCGCCACAAAGAGACCGTCTACTGTTGTATATATGGACATAAACATCATTGTAATGATTGCGGTGAACACATTTCTGTAATAATTCTTCATCATTTCACCTGCAGTCCCCGGCAGCATTTTTTACTATACTGTGCTGTATTGGTTTCCGCTTCTCATAAGTTGTGATATTTTCATATCCAAGAGAACGGATTTCTTCAACTGCCTGGAGAATCCCTTCTCCAACCTCTTCTGCCTTGTGTGCATCCGAACCAATTGTGATATAAGTTCCTCCACATTCCCTGTACAGCCTTAGAATATCCCTGTGGGGCAGCGTCTGCCGCAAATCTACTCTCAGACCGGATGTATTAATTTCAATTCCTTTTCCCCGGTTCACTACAATCTCAAAAATTTTCTGAAGCTGCTTTTTGTATTTGTTAAAATCCGGTACATACCTCTTCTGCTGATAAATTCCTTTAAAAGGATAGGTTATATGTCCAATCACATCATAATCGGATTTTTCTGCCACATACATTACCGCATCCAGATATTCGCAAAAGAACTCCTCACAATTTATATTGGAGAAATCGTAATACCATACGTCCCTGCCCTCCACCAGATTATGAACTGAACCAATAATAAAATCGCCATTAAACTCCCGGCAGATTTTGTTTGCCTGGTCCGGTTCAAGATGAGTATTGCCAAGCTCCATGCCTTTTCTGATTACTAAATTTCCTGTCCCTGCACGCACTTTGTCAATTTCCCTGAACACCTTTTGTTCATTTTGAATCCATAAACAATCCAAACCACCTGCTAATTCTACATGGTCTGTAATGGCAATCTCTGATATGTTTTTTTGCATTGCCGCCCTTGCCATATTTTCTATTGTTTCTGAACCATCAAAGGAAAACTCTGAATGCATATGATAATCTGCCAAAAACATATTCGTTCCTCCTTGCGCATCCGGCTAAAATATATATAGCACATTAAAAAAACCCCAGCTATCATCCTTGTGTTAACTATTCGTTAACAAATGGTAAATGGGGTTGCCGCATTATTATCCTTTTTAAGAGCCTTATAAATACCTTATGAAAATTTTATAAAACTGTTAAGTATGTGTTAACATCCGCCATAAAAAATGACAGGCACAAAGTGTGTCTGTCATTTCGTCAAAGAAGCATTGTAATTTTTTAACCCTCCAATACAATTAATCACCTTATAACCCATATCCGATAAAAGGCAGGCTGCCTGAATGCTGGCTCCTCCAGTATCACAATAGACAATAAGCGTCCTGCTTTTGGGGAAGCTTACCTGGTTTTTTTCAATCCGCTCCAGCGGCAGATTCACCGCCATGGGAATATGGCCTTTACTAAAGCGTTCCGGTCTTCTTACGTCAACAATAATGGCATCGTTAGATAGTGCTGTTGCTACAATTTGTCGGATGTTAATGTGCTCGAATGCCATAATAAATTCCGCTGCTTTCCTTACTTATTAATAAAATATTCATACAAGACAGCAGAGGTGCATATAAATATAGGAAAGCCCAAAGTTTGAATTCCCGTATTCCATAATCCAGAAAAACCATGTATAATAGACATATCCGATATAAACTTATACAAACTATGAAAGCGAGGACAAACAATGGAAGCACTGGAATGTATCCGTACAAGACGAAGTATCCGCAAATTTAAAGACGCTGCAGTAAGCCATGATACAGTTAATGCCATTATCGCAGCTGCCGCTATGGCGCCTTCCTGGAAAAATACCCAGATTAGCCGTTACAACATCATTGAAGACAGAGATGTTCTCAATGACATTGCCGATAACTGTGTAATGGGCTTTGAATACAATCAAAAAACCATCCGGCGTGCACCACAGCTTGTGGTTGTCAGCATGATTGAAAAACGCTGTGGCTACGAAAGAGATGGCAGCTTTTCTACCTCTAAGGAGGACCGCTGGGAAATGTTTGATGCCGGTATTGCTTCCCAGACCTTCTGTCTGGCTGCCCACGATATGGGAATTGGTACAGTGATTCTCGGAATATTTGATGAGGATAAGGTTGCGAAGGCAATCCGGCTCCCGGAAGGACAGAAGGTTGCCGCCCTGATTGCCATGGGATATCCTGACCAGGAATGCGAAGCACCTAAAAGAAAGTCGGTGGATGAACTGGTTCGCTATCTGTAAAAAATTCCCACTGCGGTGAGTTACTTTTGCAGCTTATTCTAAAGCACCGCAGTGGGATACCACTATTGGGCTATTTGGTTTTGCCCTTATTTCCTTTTATTTTAACCTTCACGGTATTCATTCCATTCTCCACATCTTTTTATAATTATATATTCTCTTTGACCTGCTTATAAATGCCCTCTGCATCCAGCTCATACTTATGCAGTAATTCCACTGCCGGGCCGGATTCGCCAAACCGGTCTCTCATACCAATCTTATAAACCGGCGCCGGTGCATTTTCGCAGACTACATCACAGATTGCAGAGCCAAGACCACCGATAATGGAATGCTCCTCCACCGTAAAGATTTTCTTTGTCTCCTTTGCCGCCTTGATTATGATATCCTTATCTATCGGCTTAATCGTATGGATATTGATAACCCTTGCGTCAATTCCGTCAGCCGCCAGCTTTTCAGCCGCCTCTAATGCAAAGCCAACCTCCAATCCGGTTGCCACAATGGTAATATCCTTCCCTTCCCTTACGGTAACACCCTTGCCAAGCTCGAATTTATAATCCGGTGTATCGTTGATAACCGGAGCTGCCAGACGTCCGAAACGCAGGTAAACAGGCCCTTTATGCTCATAGGCTGCCTTTACTGCCGCACGGGCTTCCACATCATCGGAAGGATTGATAATTACCATATTCGGAATTGTACGCATTAATGCAATATCCTCATTACACTGGTGGGTTGCCCCATCCTCACCTACGGAAATACCCGCATGGGTTGCTCCAATCTTCACATTCAATTTTGGATAACCGATGGTATTGCGAACCTGCTCGAAGGCACGCCCCGCTGCAAACATGGCAAAGCTTGATGCAAATGGCACCTTTCCGGTCAGGGAAAGTCCCGCTGCAATACCCATCATATTACACTCCGCTATACCACAGTCAATATGTCTCTCCGGAAATTCCTTCTTAAAAATCCCGGTCTTTGTAGCTGCCGCCAAATCTGCGTCCAACACGACCAAATCCTCATGCTCTCTTCCAAGCTCCACCAAAGCATTCCCGTAGCTTTCCCGGGTAGCAATCTTCTTTACTTCTGACATAATGCTTCACCTACTTTCTCTAAGTCTGCCATCGCAACTGCATACTGCTCATCATTTGGCGCTGCACCATGCCATGATGCCTGATTCTCCATAAAGGACACACCCTTGCCCTTAACAGTTTTTGCAATAATCGCAGTGGGCATCCCCTTTGTCTCCCCTGCCTCTTTAAATGCCGCATCAATAGCGTCAAAATCATGTCCATCAATGGTAATCACATGAAAATTAAATGCCTTAAATTTGTCGGCAATCGGGTAAGGGGAGCAGACCTCTGCCACACTTCCATCTATCTGTAAGTCATTATTATCTACAATCACTACTAAGTTATCCAATTTCTTATGCCCGGCAAACATAGCAGCTTCCCAGACCTGACCCTCCTGGATTTCACCGTCTCCAAGCAGAGTATACACACGGTAATCCTCCTTTGAAAGCTTTGCAGAAAGCGCCATTCCAACCGCCACTGAAATACCCTGTCCCAGGGAGCCTGCTGACATATCCACACCCGGGGTTCTTTTCATATCCGGATGTCCCTGAAGCATCTCTCCGGTCTTACGAAGCTTTATTAACTCCTCTTCCGGAAAATATCCCTTCATAGCAAGCGCACCATATAAAGCCGGTGCAACATGACCCTTTGAAAGTACAAAACGGTCTCTATCAGCCTTTTGTGGCTCCTTCGGGTCAATGTTCATTTCCTCAAAATACAAATACGTTATAATATCTGCTGCGGAAAGAGAGCCACCGGGATGTCCGCACTTTGCAGCATGCAGGGAAGTCACAATGTGCTTTCTTAACTGGTTTGCTTTTTGCTGTAAATCTAACTTATTCATGTTTCGTCTCCTAACTACATATGTTAATGCGTTACTCCATTATCCATGTACTATTTTAAAGGTAAGGATAAAAAAAGCAAGCTTTTTTTAATAAAAACCTGCTTTTTTCTAAATTAGAGAACCGTATCCGTTGTAAAAAACCTTTTATGACAAATCAATATAGGATTTTTGCTTATTGCATCAAAAGTATCATAAAACGTATTTTAATATAGTTATCGTTCATTTCTTAATATGGTCTACTGTTATTAACAATGCTATAATAAAAAAATATATACTATTATATTCTATGCATGTTCAAAAGACAGAAAAAATGGGGGCATCTGCTATGTGGGAAAATTACAGAAAGAGATATTCAAAATTTTATTTAATTGGACTATTGGTCATAGCGTTACTGCTAAAGCTCAGTGCGGCGGTTCTTTTTGCCATAAACAAAGCGGATTACACAGAAATGAATGGTGTAGTAGTGGAAAAATATATGAAAAGAAGAGGGTCTTACAGCTATCGCAGTCATTATCGTCGTCATTCCAGAAAATATGTACGCGTCCAGTACACAGAAAATGGAGATATAAAAACCGCAGAACTGCGTGCAAATTTTTGGGAAACAGAAGGCAATACAATCCGGTTTTATCTTACACCAAATGGCAAAGCTGTTAGAAATACCATTATGGACAGTAACGATTTGTATCTATTATTTATCTGCATCTTATTAGGAATATTAATATTGATAAAAAACCGTTCACTAAGGGAGAAAAAACCAAATGCGGAAAAAACAGTAGTTGGAACGGTGATTGATGATTACGACTTTATACTGGATAGAGCAGATGAGGAACCGGCAAATCATACACCAGAACAAAAAGAAGAGCGTCTGAAAATGCCTGTGTCTGAAAAACCGCCATTTGAATTATACACTGAAGATGAATATAGGAGACGAAAGTAAATCCGTCTCCTACAGTTATTATAGTAAATTAGGCAATTTGTCTAGTAATTCTCTGCTCTCAGCTTAAAATAGCTCTGTGGATGGTTACATACCGGGCAAACCTCCGGAGCCTCTTTCCCAATATGGATATGTCCACAGTTGGAGCACTCCCAAATCATATCACCGTCTCTTGAAAATACAAGACCGCCCTCCACATTCTCCAATAATTTGCGGTATCTCTCCTCATGGGTCTTCTCAATTGCACCTACCATCTCAAAGGACTCTGCAATCTCGTCAAAGCCTTCCTCTCTTGCCACCCTTGCAAACTCCGCATACATATCAGTCCACTCATAGTTCTCACCAGCCGCTGCATCCTTTAAATTCTCCTCTGTTCCGGGAATTGCACCGCCATGGAGAAGCTTAAACCACATCTTTGCATGCTCCTTCTCATTGTTGGCTGTCTCTAAAAAAATATCCGCAATCTGGTTATAACCATCCTTCTTTGCCTTGCTGGCATAATAGGTGTACTTATTGCGTGCTTCCGATTCTCCGGCAAAAGCCGCCATTAAATTTGCCTCTGTCTTTGAACCCTTTAATTCTGCCATATCCTTATCCTCCTTTAATATAAATAGTAATTATTCCTGTTTTTATTATATCATCCTTTTTCTTTTCTGCAAGGGAAATTTTTTCCATTTTAGAAAATTTGTTAGATTACTATATCCGGTATTATTTTCTGTATATTTTCAAAATCCGGGACACAGCAGTCCACTACCCCTGTAGCTTCCAACAAAGCTTTACTGCTGTCACCATACACACCGATAATCCTTCCCGCCCCTGCCCGGGAGGCAGACATCACACCGGAAACCGCATCCTCAAACACCACACAGGACTCCGGCTCTACATCCAGCTTTTTCATGGCACTGAGGTAAATGTCCGGAGCCGGCTTTCCCTTAAGCGTGGCATCATCATATGCCACCATCTGCTTATCAAACCATTTTTCCAGATGAAAGTAATCAAAATAAAATTCAATGTTTGCAAGATTCGCCGCTGTTGCAATGGTCATTGCAATCCCCTTGCTGCCGGCACAGTCCAGAAATTCCGGCAGCCCCCTGGTGAGATGAAACCTTTCTTTATTTTCCAGACACAATTGCCGGTAATATGCTTCCTTTTCCTCCGAGTATGCTGCTACCTCCTCTCTGGTCAGCCTGCCCGTCCCAAGAAAATGCTCCAGAATCATGGCAGAGGTTTTTCCGTGGACATGCCGCTTAAACTCCTCCTCCGGCACCTCCCGGTGACAAAGCTTTTCCACATAATGTCTCCAGGCTGTCTCATGCATATAGGAATCCATTACCATGGTTCCGTTAAAATCAAATATAAACGCTTTCATATTCTACCTGCTCTCCTAAATCCATATACTGGTACAAATCCCGTCTTTGTGATACAATATAACAAAATCCGGTTATAATAACATTGTATCTGCTTTTACAGGATTGCGCAATGGAAACCGGTTATAAAAAAGAGGAGGACATTACATGAATGACTATATTATTTCCTGCTGTTCCACAGCAGATTTATCAAGAGAACATTTTGAAAAGAGAAAGATTCATTTTATCTGCTTTCACTTTATGTTAGATGATATAACCTATGAAGATGATTTGGGAAAATCCATTCCCTTCGACCAGTTCTACCAGAAAATGGCAGACGGAGCAATGACCAAAACCTCCCAGGTAAATGCGGATGAGTTTACTGCATATTTCCGCCAGTTTTTAGAAAAAGGGCAGGATATCCTGCACCTGACACTTTCCTCCGGCATTTCCGGCGTATATAATTCCGCCTGCATTGCAAGGGACATCTTATCAGAGGAATTTCCAGAGCGCAAGATATATATTGTGGATTCCCTTGCTGCCTCCTCCGGCTATGGTCTTTTAATGGATGCCCTCGCCGATAAACGGGACAGTGGAATGGATATTGATACCCTGTACCAGTGGACAAAGGAGAACCTGCTTTTGCTAAACCACTGGTTCTTTTCCACTGACCTCACCTTCTATATCCGGGGAGGACGCGTTTCCAAGACCTCCGGAACCATTGGAAACCTGTTAAACATCTGCCCTCTGCTCAATGTCAACAACGAGGGTAAGCTGATTGTCCGGGAAAAGGTACGCACCAAACGCAAGGTAATCAAGGAAATTGTTGCTAAAATGGAAGAAACTGCAAGAGACGGTCTTGACTATAACGGAAAATGTTATATCAGCCAGTCTGCCTGCTATGAGGATGCAAGGGCAGTCGCAGATTTAATTGAAGCGAAATTTCCAAAGCTGGATGGCAAGGTAGAAATATACAGCATCGGAACTGTGATTGGAAGCCATACCGGACCTGGAACCGTGGCATTGTTCTTCTGGGGCAAAGAGCGGGAAGCCTAAAAAGCCGGAAAAAGCGGCAGCAGGATGCAAATCCCACTGCCGCTTTTTGATTGCCAGGCATATAAGAAAATGGTCCAGCGAACCATTTTTCAGTTACTCCCCTACAGATAGCTCTTTAGCTTCTCCACCATATCTAACCTCTCCCATGGCAAATCCAAATCTGTACGTCCAAAATGACCATAAGCAGCCGTCTGTTTGTAAATCGGACGGCGTAAATCCAACATTTTGATAATTCCTGCCGGACGAAGGTCAAAGTTCTCACGGACTATCTCCACAAGCTTAAGCTCATCTAATCTTCCGGTTCCAAAGGTATCTACACGGACAGAGGTCGGACGGGCTACACCGATGGCATAGGAAAGCTGGATTTCACACTTATCCGCAAGACCTGCCGCTACCATATTCTTTGCCACATATCTTGCAGCATAAGCCGCAGAACGGTCTACCTTCGTACAATCCTTTCCGGAAAATGCACCGCCGCCGTGACGGGCATATCCACCGTAGGTATCTACAATTATCTTACGTCCGGTAAGTCCGGAGTCACCGTTTGGACCTCCAATTACAAAGCGTCCCGTTGGATTGATAAAGAATTTCGTCTCCTCATCCACCATATCTGCCGGCAGAACAGCATCAAATACATATTTCTTAATATCCTCATGAATCTGCTCCTGGGTTACCTCCGCATCATGCTGGGTTGACAATACCACTGCCTCCAGGCGCACCGGCTTTCCATTTTCATCATACTCTACCGAAACCTGTGTCTTCCCGTCCGGTCTCAAATATGGAAGTGTCCCGTTTTTGCGGACCTCTGTAAGCTTTCTTGCAAGCTTATGTGCAAGACTGATTGGATACGGCATATACTCTTCTGTCTCATTGGTTGCATAGCCAAACATCATACCCTGGTCTCCGGCGCCAATCGCCTCGATATCCGCATCGCTCATCTGATTCTCTTTTGCTTCCAATGCCTTGTCCACGCCCATTGCAATATCGCTGGACTGTTCATCAATGGCAGTAATTACACCACAGGTATCGCAGTCAAAGCCATATTTTGCCCTGTCATATCCTATCTCACGGATAGTTTCCCTGACAATTTTCTGAATATCCACATATCCGGTGGTTGAAATCTCACCCATCACCAGTACCAGTCCGGTGGTAATTGACGTCTCACACGCCACGCGGCTGTTCGGGTCCTGCTCCATTAACGCATCCAGTACCGCATCTGAAATCTGGTCACAAATTTTATCAGGATGTCCCTCTGTGACAGACTCCGATGTAAACAACAATTTTTCCATCTTGTTTTTCCTCCTTAATCCGATATGCATTCCAAAAGAAAACCTCCAAATCAAGGATTTGAAGGTTTCAATACTCATATGTTCAAATCCTCTTATTGCTCGACACGATATCCTCGCTCGCTTCAGGCCGGCACCTTCCAATTCCATGGGGTTGCCGTGGCTTCCCAGTCCCTTCTGACTCCACCACTCTGAATAAGAGAAGTCTTTATAATATTCTGATTACAGACATGCAATCTATATGTATCATACCCCATATATGTCTACAGGTCAAGAACAGATTGACTTTGATGGTTACTTTTTTTATAATACATTTTATAGGAAATGAATTTATATTCACCGTATAATGAATTTGATTGGAAATACAGAGAGAAAGGACAGCGGCGAAATGAATGTCGTACAGATTATGCTGCACAAGGTTACCCTTGGCATGACAATTGCAGAGGATGTGTATCGGGAATCCCAGCTCCTGATTCCCAAGGGCACCGTTGTGGACAATGAAGTATTGAATATTCTCCGCTACTCTTCCATTGTCTCCGTAGCCGTATATGGGAAGGATACCTCCCAGAAGAAAACGTCTTCCGTTTCTGTGCCAGAGAAGACCCATTCTGAACAGATACGGGAAAGCAAAAGCTTTAAGGAATTTGAGGAAAATTTTCACGAGACAACAGAAACCTTCTCCTATACATTAAATGACATTGCCAGCAGAAACAAGGATGTAGACATTGACATCTTATTTGATTCTGCCAACGAGATTATGGCTGGCGAGACAAATACCTACCAGTTAATGGATATTTTAAGCAATATACGCTATTTTGATGATTCCACCTATGCCCACTCCCTGAATGTTGCCATGCTTGCAAATATATTGGGGCGCTGGCTGCATATGGAAGAACATGATTTAAAATTATTGACGGTTGCAGGAATGCTTCACGACATTGGAAAGGTTTTAATTCCACCGGAAATCATCAAGAAGCCCGGTCCCCTTACCAAAGAAGAATTTGAAATTGTGAAACAGCACTCTCTAAAGGGCTATAAACTGTTAAAAGGAAAAAACGTAGATGAAAATATCTGCCAGGCAGCACTTCTCCATCACGAGAAATGTGACGGAAGCGGTTATCCGTTGGGGCTTAAGGGTGACCGGATTAATGAGCTGGCAAAGCTAATCACCATCGTTGATATCTATGAGGCAATGACGGCAAACCGCTGTTACCGGGAGGGTATCTGCCCATTTGCCGTTATCCGCATGTATGAAGAGGAAGGCTACTCCAAATATGACCCGAAATATCTGCTTCCCTTCTTACAGGGTATATCCGACACTTATCTGCACAATACGGTTTTATTAAATGACGGACGAAAGGGCGAGATTATTCTCACCAACAAAACTGCCATTTCCAGACCCGGACTGCTGGTAAACGGGGAATATCTGGATTTAACACGCTATCCGGAGCTTAATATCATTGCCATCCTCTAAAATATCAGAGCGCCGCAGGACCACCGGTTTGAATTCTGTTCCCGCAGCGCTTTTTTGCTGCTTTTCTAATTATTCTTTTAAAATAACCAGCTTATCCCCTGCACAGATTTCATCCGAATCCAGACTGTTCATTTCCCGGATGCGGCTCACGGTGGTGTAATAAGCCTTCGCAATGCTCCACAGCGTGTCATCCTTTTTCACAATATAGCCAATCACGCCAGGAAGGGCTTTTTTCCTTTCCAGATTAATCGGCGTAACCTCCATGTCAAGAACTGCTCTCGCCCGCTCATTGGTAAATGCCAATACCTCAAGAGAGACCTCTGCCTTAATTTCAATCTGGTTTTCATTTTGCTGCATTGCGCTAATCTGGTCAAGAAACGGTACAATGGAATAGGTCACTTCGTCCCTCATCCCATTTACCTCAATCTCATAGGAAAATGGGATATCAAAGGTAGTAGAGCACAATGCACCATTATCCTCTTTGCTGAGATAGGTAATCTGTGTTCCCACTACACCTTCAACCATAATACCTCTTGCTGTCCGCTCGGTATCGTCAATGGACACGGAGCCTTCCACATTACAAATCTGTAAAACCGACTGCTGCTTTGGCATATCCGCAATTTCCGAAACCTTTGTTTTGGCACAGTTGCGAACCAGCAGATGCTGTACCGTAAAATCCTTCCACCGCGGCTGAATCTCCACATCGGTGGAATAGGCGTCCCGGACAAGCTGCATTTCCTCATTTCCATAGAGCTTGATTTCCACAGTAAACTCTGCTGCCAAATCAATCAGCCGGTCCTCTCCGTTTTCGTCCGGAACCACAGTTATGTGATACTGGTCAAGGCTTAAGAAGCTTCCGGAAATCATATCTTCACTGGAAATATCCTCCGTGATTTTCTGCTCAAAAGGCACCTCCATTGTAAAATATTGCAGAGGCATACTGTCTTCCTCCGCCGTATAGACCAGAAAGATACTCAGATTGCCGCTTGCCATAAGATAGCCGTCTGCCGGCTTAATCTGAATCCGGGTAACCGCCATGCTCTTCCATATTACCTGGTAAATATTCGGCTTATTTGCCGGAATTTCCACCTGCTCCTCCACCTGCATGCTCTCCTTCTTCTGCATCTGCAGGCTCATCATGGAAATGGTCCCGTTTAAGACCTCCGTATTCTCTCCCTGCTCTATATCAGTAACCGCCTCAAAATTCTCATTTTCCTTTACCTGGTAATCAATTCCCACCAATGCCTTCAGACTTATTTTCCTGGAATGCAGCATGGTAACAGTCAAATCGTTCAGGCTTAAATGGGCTTCTATGTAATCGTCCTCCTTTGTCCCGTCTGCATTTATATATTCCACAAAAGGAACCTTGCCCGTCAGGCTGTCAAACGCTGTCCCCTCCTTGTCTGCACTATAGAGAATCTGGTAATTTAAATTGCCCTTAACCTGAAAACGGTCTACCATTGCCTGGGTTTCATCAATAACCACATTGCCCTTTACTAAAACCAGGCGCTCCATGTCCATCAGATTTTCCGGAATGTTAATGGTATCATCTATTGTAAACTGCATTGCACTTTTTATCTTCCATGAAAAATTACGAATTTCCCGTTTAATAAATTCCATACTGCCTCCTAAAAAATACTTGTATTCCATCTATCCATCATTATATGCGCCCGTTTTCCTTAATAGAACCTTTTTCCTACCGAAAATTAACTTGTACATCATAAAGCTCGCATTTCACTGCAATCCATGGATAGGACACCATATTGTCTCCCAGGGTTGTATTATCCACTGAAACCAAATCCGTATCCACAAAAATTGCATTTTCCGTAAGATACAGCTCGCTCATGGTGACATTTAAATCTGTCCGGTCCTGTGCCCCGTAGCCCACCACAATATACAGATAGTCCTTCGTCCGGTATGTCAGCTTAAATGGCTCCTTTCTCTTTTCCTGTATCAGCTCCACCAAAGCATCCGGAAGCTTGCTTTCATCACAGATTGTATAATCCAAATCCTTGATTTTTTTCTCGTTTGTCTCCTCAATGCGGCATCCGGTCATGACAGCCAGCAAAAATATGCCAAACATGGTAAGTAGAAATATATACCGGCATCGTTTCATACTATACATCCCCTGTCTTACTTTCTGTCCTTTACTGTACTATTTCTACTCTATATATATTAATGCAAAAAGAAATACAGACCTGTCACTGTGGATAAATCTGTATTTCTTAACCTATTATTTAAATTGATGCGCTCCCAGGCTGTATTTAGCATTTGGGATATATCGGGAGAAAAACAGGTATTTTTTCATCTGTTTTTTCTTACCTTTTACTTTAACGGTGGTGGAGCCCTTCAATGCTTCCTTCGCTGCTTTCATACAGGATTTCATGGCACCCTTCATTTTTCCCTTCCGTTTCTGTTTATCGTATTCCTTTAACGCCTTTGTAAGGCTTCCATTACTGACAGGTGAAAACTGACCGCTCTGGTAAATAACCTTTTTTACGGTGTTTGGAAACTTGTTACTTTTTACCCGGTTCATGACAACAATTCCCACTGCCTTTTTTCCCGCATAGGATTCTCCTCTTGCCTCACAATAAATAATACTTGTCATATAGCGCAACTCGCTCTCTGTATACTCTGGTTCCTCTGCCTTGGAAATCCCCTGTGTTTTTGTAGTAATTTTGACTTTCGTAGTAGCTTTGGTTGTAGCAGCTGCTTCACAAGGTAGGCTAAACATCAGACATAATGCAAATCCAGCTACAATTACGGTTACTATTTTTTTAAAATTCATGATAATTTTGGATTCCTTATTAGGGTAATCCATTGCTTCCTTTCTTTTTATTTGTTACATTTCCGTGTATTGCTTGAAATTTTTACGAAATTATTTTGTAACAATTTTGTAACATTATTGCATATTTTTTTCATTATGTCAACCCTTATATTTAGATTATGTTAACTCATTGTCCGAATTTGCTGCTCTGCAGCCTGTTTTCTCCAATTTACTGCCTTGTATTTTGTCGAAATTATTACGCAATTGTTACATTGTGTATCATGATTTTAAAAAGGCGGCTGTAAAATCATACAGCCGCCGCATATTTACCCAAAATTATATTGAAAAACAATTTTCTTATTCTCCAGGCTCTCCATTTCCATGATTATATTTACTGCCCTCCGGGGTAACCGCAAGTCCTCCTGTCCCTGTCTCCTTTAAACACGCCGGCATTGCCACCCCAATATTCCGCATGGCATCAATCACCTCATCCGGTGGAATTTTGGAAACAATTCCTGCCAGAGCCAAATCTGCGGAAGACAATGCGCTCATGGCACCGATTACATTCCGTTTCACACAGGGTACCTCCACCAGTCCTCCCACCGGGTCACAGGCAAGACCCAGAAGATTTTTAAGCGCCATTGCAGCAGCATGGCAAATCTGGTTCAAATTTCCATCCCGCAGATATCCCGCTGCCCCGGCTGCCATTGCCGCCGCTGAGCCGATTTCCGCCTGGCATCCGCCTGCTGCCCCGGCAATAAATGCCCGGGAGGCAATCACACCTCCAATTCCTGCCGCCGTTAACATTGCCTTTGTCATCTCTTCCTCAGAATATCCAAACCTTTCCTCCATGGCAATTAATACAGCCGGTACCACGCCGCAGGAGCCTGCCGTAGGAGACGCCACAATCCGCTTCATACAGGCATTGGATTCACCCATTTTTACCGCCTTCTCCATCACCAGACATACAAAATCTCCGCACAGGGATTCTCCACCTTCCCGGTACTGCTGTACCCTGCCGCCATCCTTACCCACCAGCCTGCTGTTTGAAACGAGAGCCGGATTATAATTGTCGTCTGCATCCCGCATTGCCCGATAAAGCTCCGTCACCTGGCGAAATCCATCCTCCGGGGATACACCCCGTTCATGACAGTCCTCCTCCAGAATCACCTGATAAAATTCCTTATTTTCTCTTTGGGCAGTTTCACATATTTCCTGTAATGCCTTGTACATATCTGTTCTGATTCCTTCCTTTTTTATAACACCGGTTATTCATTATATTTTGTCTGAGGTCAGACCATCCTCCAGACTCAGATAGGTTACCTTTTTAATCCCCTCTAAATGCTCCAGCCACCGGATAGACTCATGGGGAATCTCCTGGTCACATTCAATCACCATAACCGCATTGCCGCCTCTGGAATCCCGGTAAAGCTGCATAGCTGCAATGTTTACGGATTTATGCCCCAGCATGGAGGTTACCTCCGTAACATGCCCCGGCTGGTCAATATTATGCACAATCAGAGTTGGAAGCTCCCCTGTAAAATTTACAGTCAGCCCATCAATTTCACATATACGAATCTGACCGCCTCCGACGGAACAGGCAACAATCTGTAATGCCCTCCCCGACTGCCCCTCTAAATCCATCTTTACGGTATTGGGATGTGCGTCCACCAGATGAATCCCCTCAAAATGAAACTGCATTCCCTTAGCCGCTGCCATATCAAAGCTATCCGGTATTCTGGAGTCATCCACTGCCATGCCCAGCAGCCCTGCTATCAGCGCCTTATCCGTACCATGTCCCTGACCGGTGGCTAAAAATGAGCCGTGAAGATAAATATCTGCTCTGCGAATTTCCTCCCCCATAAGCTTTCTTGAAATCTGTCCAATTTTAACAGCCCCCGCCGTATGGGAGCTGGAGGGTCCCACCATTACCGGACCAATAATATCGAATATGTTCATAGTGCTCCTTCCTTACTCTGCCATCCGCTTTTTCCCGCAGGCTTTTTTAACATAACTGTCTGTTCTTTTGTAAATATATATAAAAATTACGGCTTTTTCAACAATACAGCTTTATGACACACTCCGCAGCCTGTACTTTTTACCTTTTGTTTTTTTCTGAAAAACCCACAAATGCTTCCCTTATTATCACTTTACCGCAAAACACTTAATTTTCTTAAATTTATCCGTGTTTTCCCTTGTTATTACAATTTTCTATTTCCTGTGGCTTATACTTGAAATAAATGCCAAAAGACGATAAAATAATACCAGTGTTCTATAAGTATAAGCAAAGTTTGAAAAGGAGGCTCTATTATGACATTTGAACATCAGGCAATATCCGTTAACTCAAGCTACAACAACAGCGTTAAAATTAAAGTTATCCCGGGACATTTCGCTACAAACCACTCCCATATCACCCATTATATTGACATGTCGGTACTGAAAACCCGTCAAAGCATGGCCCGGGCAGCTGCAAAGTCCATTGCCAGTGAATATGTGGGAACCACTGTTGTAGACACCATCGTCTGTATGGATGGCACAGAGGTAATTGGTTCCTATCTTGCAGAGGAATTAACCAATTCCGGAATTATGTCCATGAACCAGCATAAGGCAATTTATGTGGTTACCCCGGAATTTAATTCTGTGGGACAGATGATTTTCCGTGATAATCTCCAGCCTATGATTAAGGGCAAGCATGTGTTGTTCTTACTTGCATCTGCAACTACGGGACGTACCATAGAGCGAAGCCTTGAATGCCTGTCCTATTATGGAGGTATCGTTGCCGGTATTTCTGCAATTTTCTCTGCAAACAAGGTAATTGCCGGACAGGAAATCCACACTTTATTTCAGATGGAAGATATTCCGGAATATAAGACATATCCGCATAATCAATGTCCGTACTGCCAGGCGGGAAAGAAGATTGAGGCAATCGTAAACAGCTACGGTTATTCCTGTCTCTTATACACATCTGACGCTGCCGACGATCTTACGCGT
>UQXF01000019.1 GCA_900544905.1 uncultured Clostridium sp. | reverse complement strand
GGTGCCAAAACACGGCACCTAAGTACTGACGGCTCCAAAGTACCCTGTTTGTGAAATTGTTTATTTTGCACAACCATGCTTTTAAAAATAGAGAGTTTCGCAATTACCTATTCCATGTATAAGTAGAAAGGAATGACGAGAATGAAAAAACAGGAAAAAGAGATTCCGGTATTTATCTTTATGGGATTTCTGGAATGTGGTAAGACACAGTTTTGCAGTGAAACGCTGATTGACCGTGATTTTACAGAGGGTGAGCCCACTCTTTTAATTGTGACGGAAGAGGGAATTGAGGAATATGATGAGGATGAACTGAAAAAACGGAATATTTCTACTGTATATCTGGAGGAAGCGGACATTAACACGGAAAAGCTTTTAGATTTGCAGGATGCCTACAATCCAAAGCAGGTTCTGATTGAATATAATGGTATGTGGCAGTTAGACAAGCTCTTTACAATCCGGGTTCCAAAGGGCTGGACCATTGTACAGGTCATTACCCTGATTGATGCCACCACATTTACCGTATATAACAACAATATGAAATCTCTGATGGCAGAGCATATTCAGAGCGCAGACATGGTGGTGTTCAACCGCTGCCGGGATGATTCCGACATTAATACCATGCGTATGGCGGTAAAGACCATAAACCGCCGTGCCCAGATTGTGTTTGAGAATGTCAACGGACAGGCACAGATTGACAATGGTGAGATAGAGATACCATATGATTTGGATGCAGATATCATTGAGATAGAGGATGAGGATTTTGGAATCTTTTACATTGATGCCTCTGACAATCCGGAGAAATATGTGGATAAGGTTGTTAAATTTAAGGGACAGGTATATTGTCCGCCGCAGTATAAGGGAAAGGCATTTGTTCCGGGAAGATTTGCCATGACCTGCTGTGCAGAGGATATCACTTTCTTAGGCTTTAAATGCGTGTCCATGGAGACACCGAATCTGAAAGACAGGCAATGGGTTACGGTAACCGCCAAGATAAAATGTGAGTTTTATAAAGAATTTGACGGGGAAGGACCTGTGTTATATGCACAAAAAATTGAGAAGGCGGAGAAGGCAGAGGAAGAGGTTGTATATTTCTAGTAAGTGATTGCGAAAGGAGAAATGGATATGGCATTTAATGATTTTTTGGACAAGGTAAAAGAGACATCCTCCAATGCGGTGGATAAGGCGAAGGATACCACAAAGAGACTGGCGACAGTGAATGACTTAAAGAGCAAAATTCGCGGTTACAACAATGATAAAAACAAGCTGTTTACCCAGATGGGAATGGATATTTACATTGCAAAGAAGCAGGGAGAAAATATAGATGAGGCATTGGACGAATTTGTCTCCCAGATTGACACGATAAATGTCAGGATTAAGAATCTGCAGGAAAAGCTGGCATTGCTGGAGGCAGAGGAGTAGTATTTAGTTGTTGACAAAGCAACATTTTTTCAATATAATTTGTTATAACATTTCTTGTAAATAATAGACTCATATTTGATATGGGTCTATTATTTAGTAAGTGTTGTTAATTAATAATAAGTAGAATATTATGACTGCGTAGAATGTGGAAAGAAGGGTATTATGGCTACAGGAATAATTGGAACAGGTAGTTTTCTGCCGCCAACCATTATTGATAATAATGAGCTGGCAAAAATGGTAAAGACAAATGATGAATGGATTAGGGAACACACAGGGATTGTGGAACGGCATATAGCCACAGATGAGACCACATCCTATATGGCGACAGAGGCTGCACTTCTGGCAATAGAGAATGCGGGAATTGAGCCGAAGGAGATTGATTTGATTCTGCTGGCAACATTGTCACCGGAGCGGGCAACACCAAGCATGTCGTGTATTGTACAGGATAAGATTGGGGCAGTGAACGCCACCTGTTTTGACATAAATGCTGCCTGCTCAGGTTTTGTATATGCATTGCAGACAGCGGATGCCTATATTAAGGCGGGACTGGCAAAGATGGTTCTGGTTATCGGCTCGGAAACCCTTTCCAAGATGGTAGACTGGAAGGACCGTTCTACCTGTATTTTGTTTGCGGATGGCGCCGGGGCTGCCATTGTGACGGAAAAAGAACAGGGAATATTGAGCAGTGTGACCCACAGTGACGGTTCTAAAGGTATGTCCCTGAAATGCAAGGAACGTTCTACCAGAAACTTTTTAAATAAGAAAAAAGAAGATAAGCATTATATTCAGATGATTGGACCGGATATTTTTAAGTTTGCAGTGCGGAAGGTTCCGGCATGTATTGATTTACTGTTAGAGAGAGCAGGAGCCACAAGGGAGGATGTTGATTACTATGTGCTTCATCAGGCAAATGCCAGAATTGTGGCATCGGTCTCCAAGAAGATGGAAATTCCAATGGAGAAATTTCCAATGAATATAGAGCATTGTGGAAATACCTCCAGTGCATCTATTCCGATTCTTTTAGATGAAATGAACCGTAAGGGTATGTTAAAGCCGGGGGATAAGGTTGTGCTTTGCGGCTTTGGAGGAGGGCTTACCTGGGGCGCCCAGCTGCTGGAATGGTGCATGCCTGCACCGGAGATTAACACAGAAGCAAAAGAGACAGAAGACAACGGTACGGTTGAATAATCAAAGAGGATATGGAGGATAAAGAAAGATGGGTAAAATTGCATTTATGTTTCCGGGACAGGGAGCACAATATGTGGGAATGGGAAAAGAATTTTATGACAATAACGACAAGAGCAGGGCTGTATTTGAAACGGCATCCAAGGCTGTAGGACTGGATATTGAGGCCCTTTGCTTTGAGGAAAATACAGACATTAATATTACGGAATATACGCAGATTGCCATGCTGACTGCTGAGGTTGCCATGTTGCAGGCGGTGCTTGACCTGGGTGTAAAACCGGATGTAACCGGTGGCTTGTCCCTTGGGGAGTATGCTGCTTTAGTGGCTTCCGGGGTAATGGATTTTGAGGATTGCGCCAGAGTTGTAAGGAAGCGTGGTATCTACATGCAGGATGAGGTACCGGCAGGGCAGGGAGGAATGGCTGCCATTATTGCCATGGATGCGGATAAGATTTCAGAGGTGCTTGAAAAGGTTGATGGTATTGTGGGAATCGCAAATTATAACTGTCCGGGACAGATTGCCATTTCCGGGGAAAAGGCTGCTGTGGAGCAGGCCTGTGAGTTATTGAAGGAGGCAGGTGCGAAGCGCTGCATTCCGTTGAATGTCAGTGGTCCATTTCACTCTCCGATGCTGAAGGGCGCAGGGGAGAAGCTTGCAAAGGAACTGGAAAATGTAGAGATTCATGATATTGCAATTCCTTATGTAACAAATGTAACCGGAGATTTTGTGACAGATAAAGCTGACGTAAAGGGGCTTCTGGCAGCACAGGTTTCCAATTCCGTAAAATGGATTCAGTGTGTGGAGGCAATGTTAGAGGACGGAGCAGATACTTTTATTGAGATAGGACCTGGCAGGACATTATCCTCCTTTGTGAAGAAGATTAATAAAGAGGTAACCATCATAAATGTGGATAAGTACGAGGATTTGAACAAGGTCAGAGAAGCATTGGGAATATAAGGAGGAGCTATGTTAACAGGTAAAGTTGCGTTGGTAACAGGAGCGAGCAGGGGAATCGGGCGTCAGACCGCCATTACCCTGGCATCCTATGGAGCCACAGTGATTGTAAATTATAACGGCAGCAGGGAAAAGGCAGAGGAAGTAGCTGCACAGATAAAGGAAAAGGGAGGAAATGCAGCCATCTATGGGTGCAATGTTTCGGACTATGCGGCAGTAGAAACCATGATGAAGGAGCTGGTTAAGGAGTATGGCAGAATTGATATACTGGTAAATAATGCGGGGATTACAAAGGATGGTCTGCTGATGAAAATGTCAGAGGAGGACTATGATGCAGTACTGGATATCAATTTGAAGGGAACCTTTAACTGTATTAAGCATATTTCCCGGCAGATGTTAAAGCAGAAGGGCGGAAGAATTATTAACCTTTCCAGTGTAGTGGGTGTTTACGGAAATGCAGGACAGGTAAACTATTCCGCATCCAAGGCGGGCGTGATTGGAATCACCAAGTCAGTGGCAAAGGAGCTGGGCTCTCGTGGAATTACGGTTAATGCAGTGGCACCGGGCTTTATCATTACAGAGATGACGGATGCAATGCCGGAGGACGCCAAAAAACAGGTGTCTGACCGTATTGCCATGAAACGTCTTGGCGAAGTGACAGATGTGGCAGAGACTGTGGCATTTCTGGCTTCGGATAAAGCGGCTTATATCACGGGACAGGTTATCTGTGTTGACGGTGGTATGAGTATTTAATAGTGTGAAATAAAAATGGCAGCTATCCTGTAGTGGAGGGATAGAAAAAGAGATGATAAAAAGGAGAGTAGCATGAGAAGAGTTGTTGTTACAGGTATGGGTGCAATTACCCCGATAGGTTTAAGTGTAGATGAATTTTGGAACAGCGTGAAAGCCAGCAGGGTTGGTATTGAACCCATAACAAAGTTTGATGCGTCTGAATTCAAGGTAAAGATTGCAGCAGAGGTAAAGGGCTTTGCCGGCAAGGATTATATGGAGCCGAAGACTGCAAAGAGAATGGAGCTGTTTTCACAGTATGCAGTTGCGGCTGCAAAGGAAGCGTTGGAGCAGTCCGGTATTGACATGGAAAAGGAGGATTCTTACCGTGTGGGTACTGCCGTGGGTTCCGGAACAGGAAGCTTACAGGCAATTGAGCGGAATGAAAAGCGGTTGACGGAAAAAGGACCAAACCGCATCGAGCCGCTGCTGGTGCCTATGATGATATCCAATATGGCATGTGGAAATGTGTCAATCTATTTTGGTCTGAAGGGAAAATCCATCAATGTGGTTACAGCCTGCGCAACAGGTACCCATAATATCGGTGAGGCATTCCGGACCATTCAGTACGGAGATGCGGATGTGATGGTGGCAGGTGGTACAGAGGCATGTGTAACACCGATTGGAATTGGCGGATTTGCTGCCCTTACCGCCCTTAATACAACAGAGGACTGCAGCAGGGCTTCCATTCCGTTTGATAAGGACAGGGCAGGCTTTGTTCTCGGAGAAGGTGCCGGTGTGGTGGTACTGGAGGAATTGGAGCATGCGAAGGCGAGAGGAGCTCACATTCTGGCTGAGCTGGTGGGCTATGGCGCCACATCCGATGCATATCATATTACTTCACCGGCGGAAGACGGTATGGGTGCTGCAAACGCCATGATTTATGCCATGAAGGATGCCGGAGTTTCACCTTCTGAGGTGGATTATATTAATGCACACGGAACGTCAACCCATCACAATGATTTATTTGAGACGAGAGCCATTAAAATTGCCATGGGCGCTGCCGGGAAGGATGTGCTGGTAAGCTCCACCAAATCCATGGTGGGACATCTGCTGGGCGCTGCCGGCGGTATTGAGTTTATTACCTGTGTGAAATCCATTGAAGATGGATATATTCATGAAAATGTAGGTCTTCGCGAGGTAGAGGATACAGAAGAGTTTTCTCTTAACTATGTGAAGGACAGGGGAATTTCAAAGGATGTAAATGTATGTATGTCCAACTCTCTTGGATTTGGCGGACACAATGCGACTCTGGTAGTGAAAAAATACGAGGATTGATGATATGGAATTAGATATTAAACAGATTATGGAGATTATTCCCCACAGACAGCCGTTTCTTCTGATTGACCGGGTGACGGAGCTTGTGCCGGGTAAATCCATTAAAGGATACAAGAATATTTCTTATAATGAGCCCTATTTTGCAGGACATTTTCCCCAGGAGCCGGTAATGCCGGGTGTACTCCAGCTGGAGGCGCTGGCGCAGCTTGGAGCGGTTGCAGTGCTCTGTCAGGAGGAAAACAAGGGAAAAACAGCTTATTTTGGAGGGGTAAACAATGCAAAATTTAAACAGAAGGTGGTTCCGGGAGACCGCCTGGATTTAGAGTGTGAAATAATAAAAGTAAAGGGTCCCCTTGGCATTGGCGCAGTGAAAGCCACGGTGAACGGCAAGGTGGCATGTAAGGCAGAGATTTCATTTATGATAGGATGATGAAACAATGGTTCGATTTATTGCAAAATACAGACATATTATAACGGCAATTGTGGCGGTTGTGTTTATTGGGTGTATGGTATATTTTGGCATCAGGACAAATAATATGAAAAACGGATTGGTACAGTCTGATGTTTTTGCCGGAAAAGCCATGGGAACTGCCATCAAAAAAACAATATATTCTGACAATACTTCTGAAAATGAAGAAGTAAATAAAATGATAAATACATATTTAAGCGACTTGGAGAAGCAGCTGTCTGTCCGGGTTGAAGATTCCGAGGTCGCAAAATGTAACCGTAATTATGCGGTGGATGGAGTCTATGCGCTATCAGATGATATCTTAACGTATTTAAAGGATGAAATGCAGATAGGGAAGGAAACAGATGGAGCTCTGTCTCCGTGTATCCGTCCTGTTTCTGACCTGTGGGGAATTGAGGATGGAAAAACAGAAATTCCCGATGACCGGCTGATTCAGGAGACGTTAAAAAGCACCAATATGGATGACATGGAGGTTGCGGAGAACGGAGTCATTTTTCACGCAGAAAACATGGCTATTGATTTCGGAGCAGTGGGAAAAGGAATTGCCTGTGACGGAATCGCAGAAAGGCTTGCAGGCGCAGAGATTCAGGGTGCTGTCATTTCTGTTGGAGGCAGCATACTGGTCTACGGCGATAAGGGAGATGGAAGAGACTGGCATATCGGTATCCAGAATCCACGGGCAGAAGAGGGAGAAGTGTTTGGAATTGTGGATATTGAGGGAAATAAAATGATATCCACCTCCGGTGATTATGAAAAATATTTTGAGGCGGATGGAAAACGCTATCACCATATTTTTGACCCTGCCACAGGGTATCCTGCAAACAGTGGTCTGATATCCGTGACGATTATCAGTGACAGCGGTTTTTTGTCAGATGCCATGTCTACCGCATGTTTTGTCATGGGTTTGGAGGATGGTATGGCTTATGCAGAGGAAAAGGGTGTGGAAGCCGTATTTGTCACGGATGACAAAAAGGTATATATTACAAAGGGCTTAAAAAAGAATTTCCGGTTACAGGCAGATGATTATGAACTGGAGAAATAATATGCATTATCGGGCTGGAGATTGACAAAATGGATAAAGAAAAGAAAAGAATCATTAAAAAGGGAGATGTGGTAATTCTTCTTCTGGCATTCCTGCTCGCCGGGGCAGCTTTTCTGTTTTCTATGTGCCAGTCACAGGGAGATTATGTACATGTTACGGTAAACGGAGAGGTAACCACCTATGCACTGTCAGAGGACAGAAGGCTTGCGTTAAAGCATGACGGCACGGCATATAACACCCTTGTCATTCAAGATGGCGAGGTATTTATGGAGGATGCCAGCTGTCCGGACCAGATTTGTGTCCGCCATAAGGCAATCTCCAAAAATGGCGAGAGCATAATCTGTCTTCCCAATGAAGTGTATGTAGAGGTGGAAAGCGGCAGAGAAAATATAATTGATAATTAAACGGAATGTTTATGTGGAATGGAATGAATGAGATATGAAGACAAAGCGGATTACGGAACTGGGGTTATTGCTGGCGGTATCTCTGGTTTTGGCTTATCTGGAAAGCCTTTTGCCGGTTATGGTTGCAGTGCCGGGGGTAAAGCTTGGCCTTGCGAATATTGTAACTATGTTGGTATTATATCGCAACGGAGGAAAACAGGCATTTTTCTTTATGACTGTAAGGGTAGTACTGGCAGGCTTTTTATTTTCAGGAGCAGCCGGAATTATATATAGCTTTGCAGGAGGAGTCTGCTGTATTATAGTGATGTGTGCTGTAAAGAGATTCCCTTTTTTTTCCATACTGGGAGTCAGTATGGCAGGGGCGGTTTCCCATAATTTCGGGCAGTTTCTGGTGGCATTTTTTGTAATGGAAAATGCACATATCCTGTATTATTTCCCGGTATTATGTATTTCCGGCGGTATAACGGGTCTGGTAACCGGTTATATAAGTGCACTTCTCATCCGTCAAATGAATAAAATATTTCCAAAGAACTAGCTGTCTGCTGGTTCTTCTTTTTTTGAAAGTTACAGGTCAGCGCCGGGCAGGTCTGAACTGTAACTCTTGAAAAAATGAACATTAAAAAATACGTAAAACCACCTAGCAAAAACAGCCTGATAGTTGTATAATAAACACATCGGTTTTATGGAAAATAAACTTGACAAAAGCGAGGTAAAACACATGGGTTTATTAACGTTTTCAGGGGGAATCCATCCTTATGACGGGAAGGATTTGTCAAAGGACAAGGCAATCTGTGATTATCTGCCAAAGGGGGATGCTGTTTATCCGCTGTCCCAGCATATTGGTGCTCCGGCTGTTCCTTTGGTGAAGAAGGGGGACAGGGTACTGGCAGGACAAAAGATTGCGGAAGCAGGCGGGTTTGTATCTGCCAATATTCATTCGGGTGTTTCTGGTACGGTGAAGGCTATTGAGCCCAGAATGACGGTGAATGGAGTAAAGGTGAATTCCATTATTATAGAGAATGACGGTTTGTTTGAAGAGGTTGATTTTAAGCAGAATATCAGACCTCTTGACCAGATGTACCGCGAGGATGTGAAAGAGGCAATTAAAGAAGCCGGAATTGTAGGTATGGGCGGAGCGGGTTTTCCTACCCATGTAAAGCTTTCGCCGAAAAATGAAGATGCCATTGATACAATTATTGTAAATGGTGCGGAATGTGAGCCATATCTGACTTCAGACTACAGAAGAATGATAGAGGTTCCGGAGAAGATTATTACGGGACTTCAGATTGTCATCAATTTATTTGACAATGCAAAGGGAATTATTGCAGTGGAGGATAACAAACCGGATGCCATTAAGAGGCTTACCGAGCTGGCAAAGGATTTTGACAATATTACGGTAAATGCGGTGAAAACAAAATATCCCCAGGGTGCAGAGAGACAGCTGATTTATGCCAATACCGGAAGAGAGATTAACTCCTCCATGTTACCTGCGGATGCAGGCTGTATCGTTCATAACATCGATACAATTGTGGCGATTTATAATGCGATTATTGAGGGAAAACCTCTGATTGACAGGATTGTTACTGTGACAGGAGATGCGGTAAAGGATACTGCAAATTTCCGTGTGCGGCTGGGAACCAATGCCCAGGAGCTGATTGATGCGGTAGGAGGCTTTAATATTGAGGACCCCGGCAAAATTATTTCCGGCGGTCCCATGATGGGGAAAGCCCTGTTTACTCTGGATGTTCCTATTGTAAAAGGCTCCTCTGCACTGCTTTGCTTCAGGGAGGACATTGTGTCCGCTGTCGAACCGTCAAACTGTATCCGGTGCGGCAGGTGCATTGAGGTATGTCCGGGTCGTGTCATGCCAAATAAACTGGCAGCCTTAGCCAGTCACGGTGATTTGGATGGCTTTGTAAAATATGACGGCATGGAATGCTGTGAATGTGGGTGCTGCTCCTTTGTATGTCCGGCAAAGCGGCATTTAACCCAGATAATTGCAGGAACCCGCAAACAGATATTAGCAGACAGGAAACGATAGGAGGTGGACATTTTGGAGCAGACAATGAAAATTTCCTCTTCTCCGCATATAAGGGATAAGGAGAGTACTACGAATATTATGGGACAGGTCATTGTAGCCTTAATGCCTGCCACCATTTTTGGAATTTACAATTTTGGCGTAAGGGCACTGGCAGTCATTTTGATAACCGTTGTGAGCTGTGTTGTTTTTGAGGCTGGCTATCAGAAGCTGCTGGGAATACCGGTTACCGTTAAGGATTTATCAGCGGTTGTTACAGGGCTGTTATTGGCGCTTAATCTGCCACCGGAGGTTCCGTTCTGGCTTCCTGTTATCGGCAGCTTCTTTGCAATAATTGTAGTGAAACAGCTTTTTGGCGGACTGGGGCAGAATTTTATGAACCCGGCGCTTGGCGCAAGGTGCTTTCTGCTAATATCCTTTACAGGCAGGATGACCACCTTTACATATGATGCGGTTACTGCCGCAACCCCCCTGGCAGAATTAAAAGCAGGGGAAAGTGTGGATGTGCTGTCCATGTTTCTTGGTACAACTGCGGGAACCATTGGTGAGACCTCGGCGGTGGCGCTGATAATCGGCGGTGTATTCCTGCTTGTAAGAAGAGTGATTAATTACCGGATACCGGTATTCTATATTGGCTCTTTTTCGGTATTCATTTTAATTTATGCACTGGCAGCCGGAAGAGGGTTTGATGTTTCGTTTCTTATGGCGCATTTGTTTGGAGGAGGCTTGATGCTGGGCGCATTTTTCATGGCAACGGACTATGTAACCTCTCCAATCACGCCCAATGGGAAGATTATATTTGGCATTTTGTTAGGTCTGTTAACCTTTCTGTTCCGGATATATGGCGGTTCGGCAGAAGGAGTGTCCTATGCCATTATCATTTCCAATCTGCTGGTGCCTTTAATTGAACGCGTGACTGTTCCGAAATCATTTGGAAAGGGGGCGGTAAGGCATGAGTAAAGAAAGTATCAGAAATACAGTTTCTTTGATGCTAATTACGGTGATTGCGGGTCTGCTGCTGGGTGTGGTATATGAGATTACCAAAAAGCCTATTGCAGAGGAACAGCAAAGAGCCAAGGAGGAGGCATACAGAGAGGTTTTTGCGGATGCGGAGTCCTTTGAAGCGGTTGAGGTAAAAACCGAAGCCGTAGAAGAGAAGCTGAATAAAAAGGGATTTGACGCCACCATTAATGAAGCAATGCAGGTATTTGACAAATCCGGTAATCCGGCTGGCTATGTGCTTACCGTAACAGACCATGAAGGATATGGAGGAGATATTCAGTTTGCCATGGGCGTAAAAAGCGATGGAACCGTTAACGGAATTTCTTTTCTATCTATCAGTGAGACGGCAGGACTTGGCATGAAGGCGACGGAGGATGATTTCAAAAAACAGTTTGCAGATAAAAAGGTAGACAGTTTTGTCTACATGAAAAATGGTGCTTCTGCTGACAACGAAATTGATGCATTATCCGGTGCAACCATAACCACCAACGCAGTGACCAATGGAGTCAATGCCGGTCTTTATTATATCAGTACATTAGAATAGGAGGCAGAGAAGATGAACAAGACATTGGAGCGTTTAAAATGCGGCATAATTACCGAAAATCCAACCTTTGTGCAGATGCTGGGAATGTGTCCTACCATGGCAGTCACCACATCCGCAATAAATGGACTGGGAATGGGACTTACGACGACAGTCATCCTGATTTTGAGCAATATGATGATTTCTGCCCTTCGCAGGGTGATACCGGACAAGGTGCGTATTCCGGCGTATATTGTTATCGTTGCCTCCTTTGTGACAATTGTACAGTTTCTGCTGGAGGGCTTTGTTCCTTCCCTGTATGACAGTCTTGGCATTTACATTCCATTGATTGTTGTGAACTGTATTATTTTAGGACGTGCGGAAAGCTATGCTTCCAAGAATAATGTGTGGTTATCCATGTTTGACGGAATCGGCATGGGGCTGGGATTTACCGTTGGTCTGACTGCCATTGGAATTTTCCGGGAGCTGTTTGGCAACGGTACTGTATTTAAGCTCCGCATTATGCCGGAAAGTTATGAACCAGTCACAATATTAATTCTGGCGCCGGGAGCATTTTTTGTACTGGCTTGCCTTATTGCAGTACAGAATAAGGTAAGAATTCATAAGGCAGGGAAGATGGGAGCCGCTATTTCAGTCTGTGAGAAGGAAGTCAGCTGTGCACAGTGTACCAATACTCTTTGCGGTGGTAAAATGTTTACAGAAGAGAGCGTAAAGAGGGAAAAGGAGGAAGCCTGATGACTCCAGCTACAGGGAAAAGAGGTATATTGCGAAGAAAATTCCGGCGGTTGAGAAAAATTGACAGGAGACTCCGACATTATGAGCGGGAGCGGCGCAAAAGAGTCAGAAGGCTCCGGCGCTATCAAAGAGCAGGGAATTTAAAGACACGATATGCAGAGGATAAAAGGCGTGCAGAGGTTAAGAAGCAGCAAAGGGCTTTTGAGAGGGAAAAACGCAGGAAGAGAGTGAAAGCCAGAAGAGAAACAGCAAAATTAAACCGTACACTGCGAAGGAGGCGTATAAGATGAATCTGTTTTTAATAGCAATCGGTGCAGCACTGGTAAACAATGTTGTACTGAGCCAGTTTTTAGGTCTTTGCCCGTTTATCGGGGTTTCTAAAAAAGTAAATACAGCGGCGGGAATGGGGGCTGCGGTAATTTTCGTAATTACCATTGCATCTGCAGTTACCAGTCTCATATATACATTTATTCTTGAAAAGCTAGATATCACATATCTTCAGACTATTGTGTTTATTCTGGTTATTGCAGCACTGGTACAGTTTGTGGAGATGTTTTTAAAGAAAATGATACCGTCCCTGTACCAGGCACTAGGTGTATATCTGCCATTAATTACGACAAACTGTGCAGTTCTCGGTATTGCGTTGATTAACGTACAGAAATCATATGGCTTTCTGACCTCCGTTGTCAATGGATTCGGCACCGCAGTGGGATTTACAATAGCTATTGTTATTATGGCGGGAATCCGCGAAAAGATAGAGTATAATGATATTCCGGAATCCTTTAAGGGAACACCGATTGTACTTGTGACAGCAGGACTGATGGCGATGGCATTTTTCGGTTTTTCCGGTCTGATTAAGTAGGAGGAGAGCGATATGAGTATTACATCAATTTTACTGGCTGTGGTAATGGTTGGCGGAACCGGTGTTGTAATCGGGATTCTGCTTGGTATCGCCGGAGAAAAGTTTGCAGTAGAGGTGGACGAAAGGGAGGCAGCGGTAAGGGAATGCCTGCCCGGAAATAATTGTGGAGGCTGTGGCTTTCCGGGCTGTGATGGTCTGGCAGCAGCTATTGCAAAGGGCGAAGCGCCGGTGAACGGCTGTCCGGTTGGCGGTGAGGCGTGTGCGCAGGCAATCAGTGAAATCATGGGCGTGGAAGCAGAGGAAACGGTAAAAATGACTGCCTATGTCAAATGTGCGGGTACCTGTGAAAAGGCAAAGGATAACTATGAGTATGTGGGTCCGCAGGACTGTAAGCTTGCCATGAATAATCCGGGCGGAGGCGCCAAGGCGTGCAGCTATGGATGTACCGGATTCGGAAACTGCAAGAAGGTCTGCCCCTTTGATGCCATTGATATTGTGGATGGCATCGCAGTGGTAAATGCTGACAAATGCAAGGCATGCGGTAAATGTGTGGCAGAATGTCCAAAGCAGCTGATTGAGCTGGTGCCGGCAGATGCGGTGTGTCATGTTAAATGCAGTTCAAGGGACAAGGGTGTAGAGGTGAAGAAGGTCTGCCAGACCGGCTGTATCGGCTGTGGACTGTGTGCCCGGAACTGTCCGGCAGATGCCATCACCCTGGAGAATAATATTGCCCATATCGACCAGTCCAAATGTACCCATTGCGGCATCTGTAAAGAAAAATGTCCGGTTAAAGTTATTTTATAATCCGAACCGGCATCGGGTGTGGCGGAGATACTGCCCCGCGGCGAAAGCATAAAAAATTTCACTATCACTTCATTAACGTATATTGGCAGAACCTTTCTGCCACTTACACAGCGTGGAAGTGATAGTGAAATTTAATTGTATTTCCTTGGCGGCAGATATCTGAGGGTTACAGTCCGAAAATAAGCTTGATAAGGTCTATGGTTCCCTGATTATCCTTATATTTGGTACTTGGTATCATCAGATATACCTTATCGTAACTGATATTACAGTTTTTTACGAAATCCGTGCCGCTGATATCAATGGCAGCAGCATATGGTTTTCCGTCATTTTTTACACCGCCCGGGTCGGACATGGTAATCACCCGGTCCTCTATTTTACTGTACAATTCTTCATCCATGCTCAAATCAATGGCAGTTGTGTCATCGGAGGTGGCATACAGGGTAAGGGCTTCCTCATCTCCGATAATGGCATCAAGCATATCTGACATATTATAAAAGCCAAGCTTCTGGTAATCCGTCATTGTGGTTCCCACCTCTGTTGTGTCTTCTGTGGAGGAAACAAATAAATCGGTATATACCTTAATAAAGTTCTTGTCGTCCAGCTGATAGTATTCCCGGAAGGCTTCCGGAATATAATCCTTAACGGTATCGTTGAAGGCATCATTCAGGACTGCAACATTCAGCAGGGTAGGGAATGTGGAACGGTATATGGCTCTTCCTGTCCAGCACAGGCATATGATAATGGCAGCCAGGCTGACGAAGTACCATTTATAATAGCGGATGGTATAAAATATCTTTTCCTTTCTTCCCATGGTGGAAACCCGTTTTTTGTACAGTTGTCTTTTGTAGGCAAGCTTTTCTTTAAAGGACAGTCCTGCCAGAGCTAAAGCATCCTCTGCATACAGGTTTTCCTCCTCCTTCGGTTTGGTTTTCTCTGACGTTTTTTTTTCAGTGGTTTCTGTAATATTATCTGAATTTTCCGTTGTTTTTTTCATGCTATTCACCTCAATCGTATATAGTGTAAAGTTTTTCCATAATCCACATGTGCCTTATTCTAACATATCAAAAATGAGATGAAAAGTTTTTCACAAAAAGTTAAGAATTTAGTGGATTTTTTTTCCCATATAATGTATAATTTGGACGTAAACATATTATGTAAATCACAATTTCTGCGTCTTTTTATTCAAATCCGGGCATATATTGTTATAATAAGAAAAATCTGGTGCCCTTATGACATTTTTTGATTTGAGGCAGAAGGAAGTAATTAACTGCAAGGACTGTAAAAGGATAGGTTGTGTGGCAGATATTGAATTTGACCCCTGCAATGGTCAGATATGTGCATTGATTGTACCGGCTCCGGTCCGGTTTTTTTCCTGCTTTGGAAAGTGTGTGCGGTATTATATCCGTTTTTGTGACGTGGTACGGATTGGACCGGATATTATTCTGGTAGATGTATGTTTAGATGCGGCAATTATGAAGGATGATTAAGGAACATAAGAGGAGGATACCAATATGAAATGTCCATTTTGTGGCGAGGATAACACAAGAGTAATTGACTCAAGACCGGCAGATGATAACAGCTCCATCCGGAGGAGAAGAGAATGTGATGACTGCGGCAAGCGTTTTACTACCTATGAAAAGGTGGAGACCATTCCGCTGATTATTATAAAAAAGGATAAAATCAGAGAGGCTTATGACCGCTCAAAGATTGAGTCA
Organism: uncultured Clostridium sp.; assembly: GCA_900544905.1. Taxonomy (GTDB): domain Bacteria; phylum Bacillota; class Clostridia; order Lachnospirales; family Lachnospiraceae; genus CAG-590. The sequence continues at coordinate 22,988 of UQXF01000019.1, read as the reverse complement.
GGTGTGATTAAATCCTGCCATAAGCGTCCTATTTCCGTTGACGAGATTGAAAAATGCATTGACCGCATTGAGACAAAAATTTTTAATATGGAGCAGAAAGAGGTTGAAAGCTCTGTTGTGGGTGAAATCGTTATGGATGAGTTAAAGGCGCTTGACCAGGTGGCGTATGTGAGATTTGCATCGGTATATCGGGAATTCAAGGATGTAAATATTTTTATGGACGAATTAAAAAAGCTTTTAAATTAGTAGAAAGGGTTTGCTGTTATAGATTGGCAGCAAACTTTTTTCTTGAATTTTGTTATACCGTATAGTATAATATACTTGTTCATACTTGAAGATGGAATAGGAGTTTCCATGTATAGTAAAGTTCTTAGCGGCACACTGCATGGAGTCGAGGGTAGGCTCATTACAGTGGAAGCCGACGTAAGCGAAGGTCTGCCAATGTTTAATATGGTAGGTTTTTTAGCATCTGAGGTCCGGGAGGCAAGCGACAGGGTCAGGACAGCTTTGAAGAATTCCGGCTACCAGATTTCACCGAAGCGGATTACGGTGAATCTGTCTCCGGCAGATATCCGCAAGGAAGGGTCTGCTTTTGATTTACCCATAAGTATTGCAGTATTGGCAGCATATGGTTATATTCCCTTAGAAAGCCTGGAAAATATTCTGTTAATTGGCGAATTGTCATTAAACGGAGATATCCGTGGGGTAAGGGGAATACTGCCGGTGGTGGATTATGCGCGAAAAATGAATATCCGTACCATAATTTTGCCCTATGGCAACCGGAAGGAAGCCTCCTTTGTTCCGGATATGGAGATATTCGGCGCCAGAAGCCTGAAACAGGTGGTGGAACATCTATTGGGAAACAGGCGGATGACTGCGGAACGGTTTCAAAAACACGGAACAGGAGAATTAAAATCATTTTCAGTGGATTTTTCCGATATCAGGGGACAGAAGACATTGAAACGTGCCACGGAGATTGCGGTGGCAGGCATGCACAATATTTTGTATTCAGGTCCTCCCGGAGCCGGAAAGTCAATGATAGCCAAACGGATTCCCACCATTATGCCGGAGCTTTCTTATGAGGAAAGCATTGAACTGACGAAAATTTACAGCGTGAATGGTATGTTAGAGCCGGAGGAAGGGCTGATATATAGGCGCCCCTTCCGGACACCCCATCATTCAATAACCGGTTATGCCCTGATAGGAGGCGGTAAGATACCGAGACCGGGAGAAATCAGCCTGGCTCATCGCGGCGTGCTGTTTTTGGATGAATTTTTGGAATTTCAGAAGAATATTATTGAAATGATGAGACAGCCTTTGGAGGACGGATGTGTTACCATTTCAAGGCTGCAGGGAAGTTATACCTTTCCCTGTGAGTTTATGCTGGTGGCAGCCATGAATCCCTGTCCCTGTGGCTATTATCCGGATTTTTCCAGATGCCGTTGTACCAGGTCCCAGATTGACCGGTATTTGCAAAAGATATCGGAGCCCATGTTAGACCGGATGGATATGAGTATCACAGTCAAAAAGATGAATTATGAGGAGCTGTACGGAACGGAGGAGGAAGAAAGCTCAGAGGCTGTCAGACGGCGGATTGTAACAGCCCAGCTGGTACAAAAAAGAAGGCTGGAGCCTTACGGTATCCGGTTTAATTCCAGAATTCCGGCAAATTTACTGGATGAAATCTGCGGTCTTGGGGAAGCGGAACAAAAGCTTCGCAGGGAAATATTTGAACAGTATGATTTGTCTGCCAGAGGCGCTGCCAAGTTGCTGAAGGTGGCGAGGACAATTGCAGATTTGGGACATTCTGAAAAGGTGAAATGTGAACATATATGGGAAGCACTGTCTTACCGTATGCCTGAATTTTACAGAGGAGGTGCCGAAGGTTGAATAAGCGGGATTATTACTGGTACTGGCTTAATAATATTCCGGGTATCGGGCGTATAACGATTCATAAGCTTTTAGATGTGTTCAGGGAACCGGAGGAGATATATCTGGCTGGGGAAAGGGAGCTTAGGCATTTTTTGCAAAGGGATGCGCAGTTAGAAGCTTTCCTGGCTTCCAGAAATAAAGGTGCCATTCTAAAAAGTTACCAGAGATTAGAGATGAAGCAGATTCGTTTCTTTCATCCGGATTCCCCGGATTATCCGGAACGGCTCCGAAATATTCCGGACCCTCCCACCGGTTTCTATCTGAAGGGAGAATTGCCGCCCAGGGAGCAGAAAACCATTGCGGTTATCGGTGCAAGGCAGTGTACCCGGTATGGAACGGAAATGGCGCGGTTTTTCGGGAGGGAATTGTCCCTGTGCGGAATATCAATTGTCAGCGGACTGGCAAGGGGAATTGACGGAATGGCGCATGCCGGAGCTTTAGAGGCAGACGGATATACCCTTGGCGTTTTGGGATGTGGAATTGACAGGATATATCCGGAAGAAAATTACCAGCTGTTTATGAAAATGGAGAAAAAGGGAGGTATTCTCTCGGAGAGTAACTTAGGTGTTGCTCCGGTGGCAGGTCTTTTTCCCCAGCGGAACCGTCTGATTGCGGGACTGGCAGACGGAATACTGGTGGTGGAAGCGATGGAAAAAAGCGGAACCTTTATCACTGTGGACCAGGGACTGGAGCAGGGAAAAGAGATTTTTGCAATACCCGGACGGATTATGGATGAAAAAAGTGTCGGCTGTAACAATTTAATTAAGTTAGGAGCCCATATGGTGACAGAGGTTGCAGATATTTTAGAGGTACTGCATATAGACAATAAACAGGCGCCAAGGCTGAATGCTTTTGACAGGCGGAAAGAGGGTGTGAAAAAAAACTTACTTGCACCTGTTGAAAAAATGGTGTATAGTTGTTTGCGAATTGAACCAAAATATCTGGATGAGATTATGGAAGAGGTTCGGATTGCTCCCCAGGAGGTATGTATGGCGTTGAACCATCTGGTTATATCCGGAGTAATCGTAGAAACAGCTAGAAATTATTATGCAATTAAACTTTAATAAAATATGAATGGAACTGGAAGGAGCCAAGTTATGGCAAAGAACCTTGTAATTGTGGAATCACCCGCAAAAGCTAAAACAATCAAAAAATTTCTTGGAAGTAATTATGAAGTTGTCGCTTCAAACGGACATGTAAGGGATTTACCCAAATCCCAGATGGGAATTGATGTGGAGAATGATTTTGAGCCCAAATATATTACGATTCGGGGGAAAGGAGAGCTGCTTGCTTCCCTTCGTAAGGAAGTCAAGAAGGCAGATAAGATATATCTGGCAACTGACCCGGACCGGGAGGGAGAAGCAATTTCCTGGCATTTATCCAAGGCGTTGAAGCTTGAGGACAAGGATTTTAAGCGGATTACCTTCAACGAAATTACAAAGAATGCAGTAAAGGGCTCTTTAAAAGAAGCCAGGGATATTGACATGAATCTCGTAGATGCCCAGCAGGCAAGACGTGTACTGGACCGTCTGGTGGGATATGAAATCAGCCCGCTGTTATGGGCAAAGATAAAAAGAGGTCTCAGCGCAGGGCGCGTGCAGTCGGTGGCACTGCGCCTTATATGTGACCGGGAGGATGAAATCAACAGCTTTATTCCGGAGGAATACTGGACGCTGGAGGCAGCTGTTATACCGGAGGGAAGCAAAAAATCATTTTTGGCAAAGCTTCAGAAAACCCCGGAGGGAAAAGCAGAGATTCATTCGGAAGAAGAAATGAAGCAGCTTTTGAAAAATCTGAAGGGAACCAGTCTTACTGTAAAGAGTCTGAAAAAAACAACAAGAACGAAAAAGTCCCCATTACCTTTTACTACCTCTACCCTGCAGCAGGAGGCAGCGAAAAAACTCAATTTTGCAACAGGAAAAACCATGAGAATTGCACAGCAGCTCTATGAAGGAGTGTCAATAAAGGGTCGCGGCAGTGTTGGTCTGATTACTTACTTACGAACAGATTCTGTCCGTATTTCCGAAGAGGCAAATCATGCAGCCATTGCTTATATTACCGATAAATATGGAAAAGAATATGTCGGAACAGCAAGACAAAAAGACAGCTCCGGCAAGAAGATTCAGGATGCTCATGAAGCAATTCGTCCTACGGATGTAACCTTGTCACCGGTAATGCTGAAGGAGGAATTGTCAAGGGACCAGTTCCGTCTGTATCAGTTAATCTATAATCGCTTTCTTGCAAGCCGTATGGAGAGTGCAAAATATGAGAGCAGTACAATTAAATTAGAGGCGAAGGGTTATGAGTTTGGCGCCACCTCCACCAAGTTGATTTTTGACGGTTTCATGGCAGTGTATGCAATGGAAGATGAAAATGATGAAATGAAGAACCTGTTTAAAGATATTGATGAGAATACAAAGGTATCAGTGGATAAATTTATTGACAAGCAGCATTTCACCCAGCCGCCAGCCCATTTTACGGAGGGCTCTTTAGTCAGGCAGTTAGAGGAGCTGGGAATCGGAAGACCGAGTACCTATGCGCCAACCATTTCTACGATACTTGCGAGAAGGTATGTGGTAAAGGAAAACAAGAATCTGTATGTCACGGAGTTAGGAGAGGCGGTAAACCAGATTATGGTAAAGGGATTTCCTGTTATTGTGGATACGGAATTTACTGCAAATCTGGAGTCCCTGCTGGATAAGATTGAAGAGGGAGCTATACCATGGAAGACGGTAGTGGAAAACTTTTACCCGGATTTGGACGCAGCAGTACAGGCTGCCAATAAGGAAATGGAACACATTAAGATAGAGGATGAAGTAACGGATGAAATCTGTGAGGAATGTGGAAGAAACCTTGTTGTAAAATATGGTCCCCATGGAAAATTCCTCGCCTGTCCGGGATTTCCGGAATGCCGTTTTACAAAGCCCCACTATGAAAAAATCGGGGTTGCCTGTCCGAATTGTGGAAAAGAGATTGTTCTCAAGAAGACGAAAAAGGGCAGAAAATACTATGGATGTATTGACAATCCGGAATGTGATTTTATGTCATGGCAGCGCCCATCGGCAATCCGCTGCGAAAAATGCAGCCATATTATGCTGGAAAAAGGCAATAAGCTCGTATGCAGCAATGAAGAGTGCGGTTACGTCTGTGAAAAACCAAAGGAAAAATAAGGATATCAGCTGGAGCCCCTCCTTTTCATAAAAATGTTGTTATTATTGTAAAATTGTGTTAGAATCAGAATAGAATGGGAGGGAGCCTATGAGTGTACAGTTATTAGATAAAACGAGAAAAATTAATCAACTTTTACATAATAACAGTTCTCATAAAGTTGTCTTTAATGATATATGTAAGGTTCTAAGCGAAATTCTGGAATCGGACATCCTGGTTATCAGCAAAAAAGGAAAGGTTCTTGGGATTAGGAACCGTTCAGATATTAGTGAGATAACGGAGATGATTGCTCCGGATGTGGGAGGTTTCATTGATAAGATGCTGAATGAAAGACTCCTTGGGGTGTTGTCAACGAAAGAGAATGTGAATTTAGCCACATTGGGATTTGAGTTTGATAATCTGGAACGGTATCAGGCAATTATATCACCGATTGATATTGCAGGTGAACGGTTGGGCACCGTCTTCATGTATAAGGAGGATGAGCAGTATACCATTGATGATATTATACTCAGTGAGTATGGGACAACCGTTGTGGGGTTGGAGATGATGAGGAGTGTCAATGAGGAATCTGCCGAGGAGGACCGGAAGATTGCCATTGTACGTTCTGCCATTGGTACACTGTCAAATTCTGAGGAAGAAGCAATTATTCATGTGTTTGATGAACTGGATGGAATGGAAGGAATCCTGGTAGCATCTAAAATTGCTGACAGAGTGGGAATTACCAGGTCAGTTATTGTCAATGCACTTCGCAAATTTGAGAGTGCAGGCGTTATTGAAACAAAATCCTCTGGTATGAAAGGAACTTATATCAAGGTTTTGAATGAACTGGTATTTGATGAGTTAGACAAATTACATAAAAAATAATGGATTTAAGAATGGCAAAAGGATTTGTGGGTTCTCTCATAAGTCCTTTGCTATTGTTATTTTGTGAAGGCGAAGCTGTTGGGCAATAGAATTATCGTATAAAGATTAGGAGGAGAAGGCATGATTAATACCAATATTTATAATTATATTAATGTGCTGGATAAAGCGGCGGATGCGGCAAATTCCAGAAATGAGATTATATCGAATAATATCGCCAATGTAGATACCCCCAATTATAAAAGAAAGGATGTATCCTTTCAGAGCTATTTAGAGCAGGCGCTGATTGGCGGGGAGCCATTAGATGAAAGGGTATCGGAAATCAATACCCATTTATCCGACTTCGGGGGACTGATATACACAGATTCCTCTACTCTGTCTTACCGGTTAGATGGCAATAACGTGGATATTGATACGGAAAGTGCCATGTTGGCAGAGAACCAGATTCGTTACAACGCTTTAGTGGAACAGATTGGGCAGGAGTTTGCCAGATATAAGACAGTTTTGTCGTCATGATAGGAGGATAGCATATGGGTAGTGGAATTTTTAATGCAATGGATGTGGCAGCATCCGGTATGACTGCACAGAGAACCAGGTTAGATATTATTTCCCAGAATATTGCCAATGTGAATACTACACGGGATGAAAACGGAGAAGTGTACAAGCGTCAGACCGTAGTATTTCAGGAAAATTCAAATTCTTCCTTTGACCATATCTTAAGCAACAAGCTGGAGACTTATGATGCAAAGGGTGTTAAGATTGCGGCGATAGTGGAGGATACCACAGAGGGCTCCATGGTTTACGACCCGATGCATCCGGATGCAGATGAGAATGGATATGTCATGCTTCCAAACGTCAATACAGTGACAGAAATGACCAATATGATTGATGCCAGCCGTTCCTACGAAGCCAATGCAACCGCCTTTAACGCTGCAAAGGCGATGGCGGCGAAGGGATTAGAGCTGTTCCAGTAGAGGACTGTTTTAAGGATGGAAGACCGGATAAGATAATTGATGTTGAGTGAAAAGATTTGATAGAATGGACAGGTGATAAAGAATGGCAGTTTCTGCGATACATAATATTGATGCGCATAATGTGATTGCAAATAATCTGAATACATCCACCGTTACAACGGATAATAATACAGCTTTTGACAGCCTGCTGAATTCGGCAGTCAATATGTACAAAGAAACGGATGATTTACAGAATGCTGCAGAGCAGTCTGAAATTAATTTTGCGCTGGGGTATTCGACCAGCACCCATGATTTGGCAATTGCACAGCAAAAGGCAAACATAGCCTTACAGTATACAGTACGTGTGACAAATAAGGCGCTGGAAGCTTACAAAGAACTGATGAACATGCAGATATAGTAATAAATTATAGATAAACGGATATTTTTATCCAACGGGGAGTACTATGTTAGACAGATTAAAAACTATCCAAACCAAGATTGTGGAATTTTGGAATCGTTTTACGAGCAAACAGAAAACATTAATCATATCGATTTCGGCGGCGGTGATTTTGACACTGGTGGCGCTTATTGTGCTGCTTAACCGTACCCATTATGTGGAGCTGGTAACCTTTGACAATACATCGGATGCTGCTGCTGCAAAAGAGGTTTTGCAGGAAGCAGGCGTTGATTTTTCAGTGTCAGGTAACGGGCTGACCTTCACGGTAGATGAGAAAAATGAGGCGAATGCAAGGCTGGCTCTGGGAGAGAATAATATAGCAACGGATAAGGATACTGACCGGGAATGGCTGTTTGACAATAGTATGTCTACCACGGATAGTGAAAGACAGTTGAAAAATAAAATTGTAAAACAAAATGAAATTGCGAACCATCTGGAATTAATTGAAGGAATTAAGCAGGCAAATGTCCAGATTACCATTCCGGATTCCACAAATTCATTACTGTCAGAGGAAAAAGAGGCTTCTGCCAGTGTGTTACTGATTACCACAGAAGAAATGAGTACAGACAGTATTGAGGGAATTGCAAACTGGGTGGCAACCTCTCTGGGTAACAAAACCACAGACAATATCCGGATTGTGGACCAGTCGGGAAAGCTGCTGTTTGGAGGTGACAACGATACATCAACCGCTTCCGGCTCGGCAGCCCAGACGCTTAAAATCAAACAGCAGGTGACGGATAATGTCCAGGACCAGGTGAGAAGCCTTTTTGTAAATTCAGGAATTTATAACGATGCAGAGGTAAAGGCAAACCTGGATGTGGATTTGGATAAGACTACAATCAATGATGAACATCACTATACGGATGACGAGGAAGAGGATACCGGTCCTTTGGTGGAGCAATATACCTATAGTGCGGAAAATACAGACGGAACGGCGGGTATTCCGGGAACAGATTCCAATGATGGAACGGTAAATGACTATGAAATCTTAGATGGAACCAATGCAAACAGCAATGCAGATGTGGTAAAACAGACCTGGCATGACAGTGTAACCACAACGGCGTCCGAGAAGGCGGTAGGTACAGTAAATACAGCAAATTCTACGATTGCAGTGGTTCTCAGTAAATATGTGATATATGATGAAGCCAAGATGAAGAAGGCAGGGCAGCTGAAGGGTACAAATTTTGACACCTTTCAGGAGGAAAACGGAGACCGGAAGACCATTGAAGTGGATGATGAGACCTATGCGCTGGTTCAGATGGCAACAGGAATCAGCAGGGAGAATATTCAAATTCAGGCATTTGAGGTTCCGCTGTTCTATCCGAAGGAGACCAGTACGGTGGATACTGCCGCAAATTATCTGCAGTTTATCCTTGCCATTTTAATTGTGGCTCTTCTTTGCTTTGTAGTGTTTAAGGGAATGAGACCGGTAGAGATAACGGAATTAGAGCCGGAATTATCTGTGGAAGCACTGCTGGCTACCACTAAGGAAAACCAGACGCTGGAGGATATTGAGTTTAGCGATAAATCTGCAACCAGGCAGCAGATTGAACGGTTTGTGGATGAGAATCCGGAAGAAGTGGCATTGCTTTTACGAAACTGGCTGAATGATGATTGGGAATAGGATATAGATGTAATTTGGAGGAGACAGTATGGCAGCATATGAAGATGAGATTTCGGGTATTCAGAAGGCGGCAATTCTTTTGATTTCCTTAGGACCTGAGAAATCTGCAAGTATATTTAAACATTTAAAAGAGGATGAGATTGAGTCTCTGACGCTGGAGATAGCAAATACAAGAAGTGTTCCTCCGGATTTAAAGGAAAGAGTGCTGGAGGAATTCTACGAGGTATGTCTTGCCCAGCAGTATATTGCAGAGGGTGGTATCGGATATGCAAAGGAGCTGCTTGACAAGGCTCTTGGAGAAGAGAAAGCCAAGGACGTGATTGGAAGGCTTACGGCATCATTACAGGTACGTCCTTTTGAATTTGTGCGCAAAGCAGACCCATCCCAGCTGCTTAATTTTATACAGGACGAGCATCCGCAGACTATTGCCTTGATTCTGGCATATCTGCCATCCAGCCAGGCAGCGGCTGTGGTTGGTGCGTTACCACCTGAAAAGCAGGCGGATGTGGCAAAGCGTATCGCATTGATGGACCGCACCAGTCCCGATGTCATTAAAGAGGTGGAGAAGGTTTTGGAGAAGAAATTATCCTCCCTTGTCAATCAGGATTACACCATTGTGGGTGGCGTGGATGCCATTGTATCTATTTTAAATACGGTTGACCGCAGTACAGAGAAGCATATTATGGAAACTCTTGAGATTGAAGAGCCTGAACTGGCAGATGAAATCCGCCGCAAAATGTTTGTATTTGAGGATATTCTCAGTCTGGATAACCGTGCTATTCAGACCGTTCTGCGTGAGGTTGACAACAGTGAGCTTGCGATTGCACTTAAAAATGCCAATGAAGATGTACAGAACTGTATCTTCAGTAATCTGTCATCTCGTCTTGCAACCATGATTAAGGAAGATATGGAATATATGGGTCCGGTAAGGTTGAAGGATGTAGAGGACGCACAGCAGAAGATTGTAAATATAATAAGAAAGTTAGAAGATACCGGAGAAATTGTTATCTCCCGTGGTGGAGGTGACGAGATTATTGTCTAATTTAATCAAATCCGGGTTTGTAGCATTTTCTCAGGATAATAAGCTTGTCATTGATGCAAATGAGAACAAAATCATAAAGGCGATTGATACGGTGGCGGATGAGGTTACCGCCGGAAAGGAAGATTCTGTTGAGGAGGCTTTAGCCGAAGCCTTTATCAGAGATGCGGAATTGGAAGGAATGGATTTCGGGGAGGATGTACTTACAATGGATACATCGGAACTCCCGGATTTATCCGGTTCCGGGCAGGGACTGAACCAGCTGGCTGAGAAGGTGGTGAAGTCTGCCAAAAGTGAGGCGGAGTCAATTGTAAACAAAGCACATGATGAGGCGGAGCAGATGCGGGCGGCTGCCTATGATGAGGCGGAGCGTATTAAGCAGCAGGCGAGAGAGGAAGGGTACCATGCAGGCTTTGACGAAGGGATGCAGGACGCCCGGAAGGAAATCCAGGAGAAATCGGATGCTCTGGAAAGCCATCTGCAGGAAGCAAAGCTTCAGCTTCAGCAAAAAGAGGCGGAGCTGATAAAGGATACAGAGCATAAAATGGTAGATTTGCTGTGTCAGTTTATTCCATCCATAACCGGTGTGGTAATTGAAAACCAGAGAGATGTCCTTTTATATATGATAAATACAGCTATGCAGGATTTGGATAACAGTAAGCATTTTGTTATTAAGGTAGCTATGGATGATTATGAGGATGTGGCTGCCCGGAAGGATGACATATATGGTGCGTTGAATCCCAATGTGGAATTGGAAATTTTTGAGGACGCAAAGCTGGCGCCAATGCAGTGCCTGATTGAAACAGACAATGGAATTGTAGATATCAGTCTGGATGTTCAGTTGGAAAATCTGATAACTGCATTGAAGCTGATGGTGAAGGAATAGGTGGTCTTCTTTGGAAATTAATTTTGAGCAGTACTTTTCTTTAGCAAACCGTTCTTATGTAAAGGAACTTGGAAAGGTAACAAAGATAGTGGGACTTACTGTGGAATCAGTAGGTCCTCCCTGTAAATTGAATGATTTGTGCAGTATCACCTCCAAGGATGGCACCCAGAAGGTAATGGCAGAGGTGGTGGGGTTCCGGGATAACCGGGTGCTTTTGATGCCCTTTGAAAGTGTGGAGGGAATCGGATTAGGCGCAGTGGTGGAAAACACAAAGGAACCGCTGAAGGTACAGGTGGGAGAAGAACTGCTGGGACGCTCCCTGGATGGATTAGGCAGACCCTTAGACGGGGAAGAGCTGCATTTAAGCGAAACCTATCCAATCGAGGCACCGCCGCCGGACGCATTGAAGCGAAAGATGATTTCAGAAGTACTGCCGTTGGGTGTAAAGGCAGTAGACGGAATGATTACAGTGGGCAAGGGACAGAGAATCGGTATTTTTGCAGGCTCCGGCGTTGGAAAATCCACGCTTCTGGGTATGTTTGCCAGAAATACAAGGGCAGATATCAATGTGATTGCCCTGATTGGAGAGCGTGGAAGAGAGGTTCGTGAATTTATTGAGCGGGATTTGGGCGAAGAGGGTCTGAAACGCTCTGTTTTGGTGATTGCAACCTCGGATAAACCGGCATTAATCCGCAATAAAGCAGCGAAAACAGCTACTGCCATTGCGGAATATTTCAGGGACCAGGGAAAAGACGTTCTTCTGATGATGGATAATATGACGCGTTTCTGTATGGCACAAAGAGAGATTGGTCTGGCATCCGGCGAGCCTCCGGTTACAAGAGGATACCCGCCATCTGTTTATTCTGAGCTTCCAAAGGTATTAGAACGGGCTGGTAATTCGGAAAAGGGTTCTATAACAGGACTGTATGCCGTTTTAGTGGACGGTGACGATTTTAATGAGCCGATTTCCGATACGGCAAGAGGAATTTTAGATGGACATATTGTTCTTTCGAGAAAGCTTGGACATAAAAACCATTATCCGGCAATTGATGTGCTGCAGAGCATCTCAAGATGTATGAGCGGGATTGTAACGGAGAGCCATAAGGCGGTTGCAGGCAAGGTTAAAAATGTTCTGGCAACCTATAATGAGGCGGAGGATTTGATTAATATCGGAGCATATAAATCCGGCTCAAATCCGGAGATTGATTTTGCTATTTCAAAAATCCGGCAGGTGAACGAATTTCTGGTACAGGATGTGGAAAGTAAGTTTCAGTTTGAGGATGAAGTTGCAATGATGACGGAGATTTTTGAGGATACAAGGGTGAACGGATAAGGAAGGGATGAGCTGTGGCGAGATTTATCTATCGAATGCAGAATATTCTGGATATTAAGTATAAATTAGAAGAACAGGCAAAACAGAATTATATGGAGGTGCGTGCCCGTTTAAATGCTGCCGAAGAGGGGCTTAGGCATTTAGAGGAGCGCAGATGGCAGTATATGGCTGCCTATAAGGTTCTGGTGTCGGACAGGCTTGACGTTCTGGAGATTGAACAGTGTAAAAATGCCATCATTCTGATGGAGGAATACATTTCAAACCAGCAAAGCGTAATCCAAAGCATTGAACTGGAACTGGAGGAAGCGGTAAGACGCATGAATGAGGCGATGAAAGACCGTAAAATTCATGAAAAGCTGAAGGAGAACCAGTTTGAACTCTTCAAACAGGAACTGAACAAGGAAGAGGAAAAGGAGATTGACCAGCTGGTAAGCTATCAGTATAATAACAGGAATTCCGGAGAGGAGATATAAATCTTATGGCAAAAAGAGAAAAGGGAACACAGGTAGAAAACGGAGAAGAAAATATTGGAAGTAAGATTTTATCAGTCTTTTTTGTGATACTGATTGTGTTAGTGTGGCTTGCCATTATTGCGGCGCTTATTAAATTTGATGTGGGAGGATTTGGAAGCAGTGTACTGCGCCCGGTTTTAAAGGATGTTCCGGGGATAAATAAGATTCTTCCGGAGCCGTCAGAGGAGGAGCTGGCGGAAGAGGCGGAAGCGTCGGATGACGAGGACCAGATTGCAACCCTTTCCCAGGCAAAGGAAATGATAGAGAAGCTTCAGGCGGAGAATGACAAGCTGAATGAAAGCAACAAATCCCTGAAGGAAGAAAACAGTGATTTAGAGAAGCAGGTGGAGCGCCTGAAGGTGTTTGAGGAAAGCCAGAGTGAATTTCAGGAGCAAAAAGAAAAATTTTATAATGAAATAGTCTATGGAGAAAACGCTCCGGATGCCGATATATATAAAGAGTGGTATGAAAGTATTGATGCCGCCTATGCCGAATCCATTTACCGGCAGATAATTTCAAATCAGTCAGCGGATGCGGATTTGAAAGATTTGGCGAAGACTTATGAAAATATGAAACCGGCGGAGGCAGCAGCTGTGTTGGAGAAGATGAATGATAATCTGGACACAGTGGCGGAGATATTAGGGGCAATGAAAGCGGACAGCAGAGCAAAGATTATGGACCAGATGGACCCGGATTTTGCAGCAAATGTTACCAAAAAGCTTATGCCTTAACCACTTGAATTTTAAAGAAAGGAGGCAGAGCATGCAGGTAAAGGAAAATGTAAATCTTGCAAATCTACTTCTGGTGGGAAACCAGACCGGTAATTCCACACCCAGACCGAAGGAAGATACAAAGGAAGATTTTGCCAGCTTGTTGACCAATGCCCAGTATAATGCAGATTCTAAGGTGAATGCTGCAAAGCAGGCATCCGTACAGGGGAAAGAAGTATTTCCGGAAAAGACTTCCACCGAACCGAAGAGAGAGACAAAGGATTTTTCAAAGAGTCCGGCAGTCACACAAACGGAGCGCACATCATCAAGCGGAGAGCCGGATATCCGTGAGACAGGGAATGCTGCAGAGGAAGAAGCAGAAGACCGGATTGGTGAGGATTCTTCCGCAGTGATAGAAGGCATCAGTATTCTGTTACAGAATATAATGCAGCAGCTGCAGCTTACCGGTGGAGAGCTGGCGGATAAGCTGCAGGAAATTGGAATGAATCCCATGGATTTGTTGACAGAAGAAGGCTTGAAGGAATTATTTCTGTTTATGAATTCGGCAGAGACAGCGGATTTGCTTGTGGATGAAGGTTTGAATTTGAGATTACAGTCTTTTCTGGGTGAATTGGAGAATATGCTTCAGACTCTGGATACAACAGGTCTGGATACCGCCGGACTTCAGACAGGGGAAGCTGTGGAAGACATTGTTTCTGACATACTGGATAACCTGGAAGCTGCACAAGCCGCAGAACAGAATGATAGTACAGGTGAAGTGGTACCGGACAGTGGGTTAAATGAGCCGGAGGTTGTAGTGGTAAAGCAGGGGACTGAGACCCGGTCAGATAATGGCTCAGCTGCAAAGCAACAGTCGCAGGAAGCATCACAGTCCTTAGGAACAGCAGATACCCAGAATGCAGACGGTCTGGCAAAGGAAAAGCATTCCACCTTCGAGAATCCTGTTCTTCAGGCAATTCAGGATGCGGTAAATCAGGTAGAAGAGACGGTAACAGCTGGCAGCCAGCCGGTTAAGAGCTCCGATATCATTAACCAGATTGTGGAGCAGGTAAGGGTACATATGAGCCAGAACACCACATCTTTGGAGATGCAGCTTTATCCGGAACACCTTGGTAAAATCCAGATTAATGTTGTATCGAAGGATGGTATTATGACAGCCAGAATTGTTGCAGAAAGTGAAGCGGCAAAGCAGGCAATTGAAAATGGACTTACCAATTTAAAGGACGCCATGGAGCAGCAGAATTTAAAGGTTGATGCAATTGAGGTAATGGTGTCTACCATCGGCTTTGAACGGGGAAGTGAACAGCAGGATTCCACGGCAGAAAACCAGGCACCGAAGAGCCGGAGAAAGCTCAGCATATCAGAAGCAGAGGAAGAAATCTCTAAAGAAGATGCTGTTGAGGCTGAAAAAATGAAGGCTGTTGGCAGCAGTGTAAGTTACATGGCATAGCGCTGCAGTATCATTTAATATTATAGGATAACAGTATAAAAGGAGGTCAGAAAAATGGCAGGAGTAGGAATTGACACAACCACAGTTGGTCAGACTTCAGCATTGACAAGTGCAGCAAACAAGTCCAATAGTTCGTTGGATAAGGATGCATTCTTAAAATTATTAGTTACACAGATGCAGTACCAGGACCCGTTGGAGCCAACCAGTAACACAGAGTATATGGCTCAGCTGGCACAGTTCTCAACTGTTGAGGAATTGCAGAACTTAAGTACAACCTTTTCTAACAATCAGGCGATGAATCTCACAGGCCAGTACGTTATTTTAAATGTTCCGGATTCCGCCGGTAATATTAACCAGATTAGCGGTCTTGTGGATTATGTGACACTGAGTGACGGAAAAACATATCTTCATGTTAATGAGGAGTATTATCCATCGGATTATCTGGATTCTGTAGTAAGCATTGATTACCTGGAGCATTTGATTAATTCATCTACACAGCCGGAGGATACAGATAAAGATTCCGAAAACCAGGATGGTGAAGGTGAAAACGGTGGAGAGAATGGCACAGATGGAGCGGATGCTTAACCTTATGGAAAAGGGGCGATAACATGGAGCGTTTACAGAATTCGTATTTGTCCATTGACCAGATGGCGGACGCCTACTTAAAGAATGGGAAACAGGCTAACCGTCAGGAGTCGGTAACGGAACAGGGATTTTCTTTCCAGCAGGTGCTGGAGCAGGCAAACATACGCAAGGATGATTTGCAGGGTGTTGTTTTTTCAAAGCATGCCAATGAGAGACTTGCCAGCCGGAATATTAACTTAAATGAAGAGCAGATGGACCGGTTGAATAAGGGCGTTATGCAGGCAAAGGAAAAAAGCATTAAGGAATCACTGGTTATGATGGATAACATTGCATTTATTGTAAATATCAAAAACAATACGGTTGTTACCGCAATGGACCAGGAAACAAATGACAGTAATGTATTTACAAATATTGATGGTGCAGTAATTGTATAGCCGGACCTTTTGGAGGCTGTTTTTTCCCTGAATGACAGACGGGAATGCATCAATAGAAATAATAGGAGGTCGTTTAATTATGATGAGATCACTTTACTCTGGTGTAGCAGGACTTAAGACACACCAGACCAAGATGGATGTAATTGGTAATAATATTGCAAATGTAAATACCGTAGGCTTTAAATCCAGCCAGGTATTATTTAAGGATGTTTTATACCAGACCACACAGAGCGCTACCGGTGCCACCCAGAACAGTGGCGGTAAAAATGCAAAGCAGATTGGTTTGGGAACCAGTGTTGCCACCATATCCGTTTCCCAGACATCGGGCTCAGCACAGTCTACGAACAATCCATATGACTTGATGATTAATGGAAGTTCATTCTTTATTGTGAATCGGGCTGGCATTAACTATTTTACAAAGGTTGGTGCATTTAATACAGATGATGCAGGTAATCTGGTTACCGGTGATGGGGATTTGGTAATGGGCTGGCAGGTAGACCCGGATGACCCAACACAGATAAGAAAGGATACTGTGTCTGCGCTGCGGCCAGAGGCAGAGGAAAACCAGACGGCTCCGCCGGAATTGACATCCAAGGCATATTTATCCGGTGGTATTGCAAAAACTGACCCAAATCTGACCACAGATGACGGAGTTTCCAGAACGGTTTCCATTTATGATAACCTGGGTAATGCCTATACAGTTAAATTAAAGATTACCCAGAACCGTACCAACGAAAATGCTTTTGATGTGGCGATTGATTCCATTAAGGATGTAAATAACGAGGATATTTTACAGAATGGTTATTCTGCAAGCCTGACCGGCGGTCTGGGCAATTCCACAACCATTACCTTTAATGCAGATAACGGCAGCTATGTGGGAGTAGGCGGAAATACCGGCGACCTCGGCAAATACCTGAGCCTGGAAATTGTACCGGATGCCAATTCAGGAAAGGGTGATGTGTTCAGGGATTTGTCATCTGCTAATCCGGATGACCAGATAACCGGTATTGAGATTGATTTTTCAAATTTGAAGATGTATACCAAAAAGAGTGAGTGTGATTTTGAAATTCACAGAGGCGGTACGGACAGCACCGGAGCAGGACGTAAGGTAGGTACACTGTCTGATGTATCCATTGACACTGCCGGAATGATTTATGGAGTGTATGACAATGGCGTCACCAGACTGTTGGGACAGATTGCGGTAGCCAATTTCATTAATCCTGCCGGACTGGAGGCGATTGGAGGAAGTCTGTACAGAGAGACAAAGGCTTCCGGTGAATTTGACGGAATTGGTCAGGATATCGAAAGTGTCGGTGAGAAAATGACTCAGGGTGTATTGGAAATGTCCAATGTGGATTTATCCCAGGAATTTACAGAAATGATTGTTACCCAGAGAGGTTTTCAGGCAAATTCCAGAATTATTACAGTTTCAGATACCTTAATCGAAGAACTGGTTAATCTTAAGAGATAATAGAGGATGAATTAAGATGCATCATGGTCTGCATGGTGCATCTTTCCTTTTATCCGTGCAGATGACACAGAATGTTTATGCTATAGAAAAGGAGGGGCTTGGAATGATTGAACTGACAAAAATAAATGATGTAAAATTTACTGTAAATGCAGAAATTATTGAGTTTGTGGAGGAAACACCGGATACGGTAATTTCCCTGACAACCGGGAAAAAAATTATTGTGAAGGAGAGCCGGCAGGAGGTGACAGATTTAGTGATATCCTATAAAAGAGCAATATATAATACTGTTTTGTAAATTTTTGTAGAAAAACTGAAAGGTTTATGATATAATCTATCTATATTATTTTTTGAGGGTTTCTTTTTGAGAAAAAGAAACCTTAATTTACTATGGATTGGTGAGGTGGAAGTTTTGGATTTTGCGTCGATAGTTGGTTTGATTCTCGCCTTTGCACTTATGATATTTGGTATGGCAACGGGTGACGATGGTGTAGCGGGTTTGTTGAGTTTTTGGGATATTTCCTCAGTCTTGATTACCTTTGGTGGTACGTTTGGTTCTGTACTGGCAGGTAGTACAATGCAGGGATTTATATCCGGTATTAAGTCAATTAAGCTGATATTTAAGATACCGCAGCTGGATAGCGTTGGAACAATCAGACAGATTATTGAATTGTCCAATGTTGCCAGAAAAGAAGGTCTGCTCGCATTAGAGGAATCTGCCAACGCATTAGATGATGCTTTTATGAAAAAGGGAATTTTATTGATTGTAGATGGTACAGACCCAGAGCTGGTAAGAGGTATTCTGGAGGCTGAGCTGATAAATACAGATACAAGACATCAGAAGAATATTGAATTTTGGAAGAGGGTTGGTGCAATGGGACCTGCCTGGGGTATGATTGGTACACTGATAGGTCTTATTTTAATGCTGAAAAACCTGTCGGACCCGGATACCATCGGACCTGCTATGGCGACGGCGCTGGTTACAACCTTTTATGGTTCCGTTTTAGCAAACTGGTTAAGTGGACCGATTGCCAATAAGCTGACCATATTTAACGATGAGGAGATTCAGCTAAAGGAAATCATGATTGAGGGTCTGCTGTCTATTCAGGCAGGAGAGAACCCAAGAGTGATTGAAGAGAAGTTAAAGTCCTTCCTTGCACCTGGTGTAAGAGATGATTTGTCTGAAGGCGGTGAGTAAACGTGGCAAAAAGAAGAGAAAGACCTCCTGAGGAAGGTGCGCCTGCATGGCAGACAACCTTCAGCGACCTGATGAATCTGCTGCTGTGTTTTTTTGTGCTTTTGTTTGCCAGCTCAACAATGGATGAAGGGAAAATCCAGAAAATTGCAGCTTCTTTTAACAATATTAGTTTTAGTATAATGGAAGCCGGAGCTGTATCGCTGGTAGAAGGGCAGATTGTGTCAGGTGGAGTTACACAGCTTCCCGGTATTGAATCCATACTGGAATATATCGGAGTTTCTTCCGAGGTAGAGGGAGATAATGAGGATTTATCCGCTACCGGAGCAGATGACGGGACAAACGACCAGTCTGACCAGCCGGACAGTGTACAGCCGGATACCGAGGAGACCCTGTCAGAACAGAAATTAAAGGAACAGATGGAGGAACGTGGGCTGAAGCAGTCAGAGGAGATGTATGATGAGATTTCCCAGATGACAGAATCCTATGACATTGATGACCGGGTTGTCCTGGATTATAATTCCCAATATGTTTCCATCGATTTAAATGGAGCAATTCTATTTGATGCCGGACAGGCGGATATCCGCAGTGATGCCCGGATGTTTATGCAGAAAATTGCCGCCATACTGGAGCGGTATAAGGACTGTACCATAGAGATAGAGGGACACACGGACAATGTTCCTATACACAATTCCACCTATGAAAGCAACCGCTATTTATCTACTGCCCGTGCAATTAAGGTGTATGAATATGTTATGGAGCAGGCTGATTTGGAGGATGGCAATGTGAAGGTTGCGGGCTATGGAGAAAGCCATCCGGTGGCTTCCAATAAGACCGAAGAAGGACGTGCCAAAAACCGGAGGGTGTCAATAAAAATATATAATTTATTGAATTCTGGTACACAGACAGACGGAGAAATAGGAGAATAGTCATGAAAAAGAATTTAATTACTGTAATTATTTTAGCACTTTGTGTTGTGAATCTGATTTTAAATGTAATGCTGGTTTTTGTTTGTATGCCTTCTGCAAGAAAAACAAATACACTGATTACAGAGATTGCTTCTGTTCTGGATTTGGAGTTGGAGAGTGATGACGGACAGCAGTCTGTAGAGCTGGAGAATATGGATAACTTTAACATTGAGGCACAGGTTGTCAATTTAAAGGATGACGGAAGCGGAGACAGTCATTATGTCCAGATGGGGCTTACCCTGGGACTGGATAAGTCTTCTAAGGATTATGAGACGCTTAAGACCGTATTGGAAGGTGCATCCGGCGCTGTCTTTGACGAGGCACGGAATGTTGTACAGAATTATACCTATGCAGAGGTGACGGACCAGGAAACACAGAAAGCGATTAAAAAGCAGATTTTGGATAATCTTCAAAAGAAATATGCTACACAGTGTATTTACAATGTATCCTTCAGTAAGTTTACAACCCAATAGTTTTATTGAATAACTGTAAGATAATGAAAGGACTATTGGAGGTGAGAATATGGCAGATGTGTTATCTCAAAATGAGATTGATGCGTTGCTGAAACAGCTTAGTTCAGGCGAGCTGGATGTGGATGACATTAATGATGAGCCTGCAGTGAAAATTAAAGATTATGACTTTGCCAGACCTGCCAAATTCTCAAAGGAACATTTGCGAACCCTGGAGATTATATTTGAGCATTTTGGCAGACTGGTTTCCAGTAATTTTCCAGCGTATCTGCGCAAGAATGTGCAGGTAGATGTTATGAATTCAGAGGCGGTTACCTATTCTGAATTTTCCAATGCGCTATCCAATCCGGTATTGCTTGGAATAGTAAATTTTGCCCCTTTAAATGGCAATATCATAATAGAGCTGGCATCCAATTTAGGATATGCCATTATTGACCGGATGCTTGGCGGTATGGGAGAACCGTTGGACAAGTCAAGGGATTTTTCAGAGATAGAGCTGAGTGTTCTGGAGAGGATTTTCACGATTCTGGTTGATTTACTAAGGGAACCGTGGCAAAATGTAATAGAAATTCATCCGAGACTGGAGCGGATTGAGACAAATTCCCAGTTTGCCCAGATTATTTCACCAAGTGAAATGATAGCGATTGTAACGATTAATGTTGCAATTGGCTCAGTGGAGGGTCTTATGAATATCTGTCTGCCGTTTATGACGCTGGAGGATATCATGGATAAGCTTAACACAAAATACTGGTTTTCCACGATGCAGAACAAGGATGAAGAATCCTATAACACCTTTATTGAGACTGCAATCAACAAGGCGCAGATTCCGATGAAGGCACTGCTTGGAAAAAGCAGTATTTCCGTAATGGATTTTATTAATTTGCAGGTTGGCGATATTATTAAACTGGATTCTCATGTAGATGAGGAATTGGATGTCTATGTTGGTAATATTGTTAAATTTAAAGCGTTACCGGGTTCAGGTGCAGAAAATTACGCCGTAAAGGTAACGGAAATAATAAGAGAGGAGTAGGAACATGGATGGAATGTTATCACAGGAAGAAATCAATGCATTACTGGGCAATGTGAACAGTGATGGTGGTGATGCGGCTCCGGCTTCTGCTTCAGGGAATGTTTTAACAGCACAGGAACAGGATGCAATTGGAGAGATTTCCAATATTTGTATGGGCACAGCGGCTACGACACTTTATTCCCTGGTAAACCAGAAGGTCACGATTACAACCCCTTCTGTATCAATTTCCACATGGGATGAATTGGTAGCGGATTATGTGAAACCGTGTGTGTTTATTAATATTTCATATAAAGAAGGTATCGAGGGGAATAATGTCTTGATTCTTCGTGAAGATGATGTTAAAGTAATAACAGATTTGATGATGGGTGGAGATGGAACAAATTTAGTAGATGAACTGACAGATTTGCATTTAAGTGCAATCTGTGAGGCGATGAACCAGATGATGGGTTCTTCTGCTACCTCTTTATCCTCCATGCTGAATCAGAAAATTGATATTTCACCGCCATCTGCAGATTTAGTTAATTTGACAGATGAGATTGACGAATTTAAGTTTGGAATGTTTCACAATAATTCCTTTGTGAAGGTGTTTTTCAGAATGGAGATTGGAGACCTGGTAGACAGCAGTATCATGCAGCTGTATCCGGTGGATTTGGCAAAGGAGTTATATAACAAATTTAAGTCCAACCAGGAAGAAGAGGTGCCTGCTCCGGCAGTGAAGGAGACACCTGCCCCAGCCAGTCCTCAGCCGGCAGCACCAGCACCGGAGCCTGTCCAGAATACAACTATGTATCAGGCACCACCTATGGGTCAGCCTATGATGGGACAACCGGCACAGGGAGTACCTTATAATTATGCGCCTCCGGTACAGGATGTAAATGTACAACCGGTTCAGTTCCAGCCATTTAATGCAGCGTTTAATCCGGTTACACAGCAGGAAAATATTGATTTAATTATGGATGTTCCGTTAGATGTCACTGTTGAACTGGGAAGGACGAGCAAATCCATTAAAGAAATATTAGAATTTGCGCCAGGAACAATTATTGAGCTGGACAAGATAGCCGGTGAGCCGATTGATGTATTGGTAAATGGCAAGCTGGTTGCGAAGGGTGAAGTTGTTGTTATTGAGGAGAGTTTTGGTGTCAGGGTAACTGATATCATTAAATAATAAAGTATTTATGAAATGGAGAATATAATATGGCAAAGAGTATTTTAATTTGTGATGATGCAGCTTTTATGAGAATGATGATTAAAGATATTCTGGTTAAGAATGGCTATACCATTGCAGGGGAAGCAGAAAACGGAGTAAAGGCAGTAGAAAAATATGCGGAGACGCAGCCGGATTTGGTATTGATGGATATCACAATGCCGGAGATGGATGGAATCCAGGCTCTGAAAAAGATTAAGGAATCAGACCCGAATGCCAGCGTTGTAATGTGTTCCGCTATGGGACAGCAGGCTATGGTTATTGAGAGTATCCAGTCGGGAGCAAGAGACTTTATTGTTAAGCCTTTCCAGCCGGACAGGGTGTTAGAAGCAGTAAAGAAGGCTGTTGAGTAATATGTTTTTAATTCGTGATACTTCCAGTCTGGAAAGCATTGGACAATTGGTATGCCTGATTCTGCTGTTTGTATTTGTGCTGTTTTTAGCATATTTAGCGGCGCGTATTACTGGAAGTTTTCAGTCTAATGTATTGAATAAGCGCAGTAATGTAAAGGTAATCGAGGTGTTTCGGCTCTCCGGTAACAAGACCATTGAGATTATTAAAATTGGCAGTCAATATCTTGCCATAGCGGTATGTAAGGATGATGTTACCTTGCTGGCCAGGCTGGATGAGACAGAGATCTGTCTCTTATACACATCTGACGCTGCCGACGATCTTACGCGTGTAGATC
>UQXF01000018.1 GCA_900544905.1 uncultured Clostridium sp. | reverse complement strand
CGCGTAAGATCGTCGGCAGCGTCAGATGTGTATAAGAGACAGGTGTACCGGATTATGAAGAAGGATAATCCTGCAATGACCAGACAGATTTTAGACGGGTATTTTTATGATAACCGGGCTGGCGTGCTGGATAAAGCGATTGCCCGTAAGCTTTACGGGGAGAATATGCTGCACAGTGTTTCACGGCTGGAGACCTATTCCGGCTGCGCCTATCAGTTTTTCCTGAAATATGGGTTAAAGCTTGCCAAAAGAGAAGAATATAAGGTGGAATCCAATAACATCGGTACGATTCTTCATGCGGTGATGGAGCAGTTCTTTAAGCAGGTTAAGGATGGAACGATTCATCCTGACAGCATGACAAAGGAGCAGTTAGAAGAAAGGGTGGAGAGCATTACCCTGCAGGCGGCAAAGGAAGAAAATGAGACGATTTTTGAGAGCAGCTACCGGAACCGGCACCAGTTAGAGGTTTTAGTCCGGATTGCCAAACGAAGCGTGGCGAACCTTTGCAGGCATCTGGAGCAGGGAGGGATGGAGCCTGCCTATTTTGAGAAGCGGTTTTCTCCGGAGGATGCGCTCAACTATGTCCGCATGGCACTGGCAGAGGATATGCAGATGGAATTAAACGGTATTGTAGACCGTGTAGATATCAGGGAAACGGAGGATGCGGTTTATCTTAAGGTAATAGATTACAAGTCCGGTTCTAAGGACATTGATTTTGTGAAAATGTATGAGGGTAAGCAGCTGCAGCTTACGGTATATATGAGTGTCATGATAGAGCTTTTGCAAAGGCAGTATCCGGATAAAATAATAATTCCCACCGGGATGTATTATTATCGCATCTATGACCCGATTATTGAGGAGACCGAGGAAGAGAAATTAGAGCAGAAGCGTATTGAGAGCAGCAGGCTTACCGGACTGGTAAACCGGGAGGAGCAGAGTCTGACACTGATGGATAAAAAAACAGGTTTGGTCACCCCGGTAAAATATAAAAAGGACGGGGAGCTGGATTCCAGAAACAGTGCACTGGTAAGCACGGAGGATTTGATGCAGATATCCGGCTTTGTCCGCAATAAAATGATAGACATAGGAGAAAATATTATCCGCGGTCAAATTGAGATGAATCCGGAAAAGGGGGAGATAAATTCACCTTGCAATTTCTGTGATTATAAAAGTGTGTGCCATTTTGAGTCGGGGCTTGGGGGGAATGCTTACCGCATTGGCTCTAAGCTGGACAAACAGGAGGCAAAGGATATCATTTTGAACAAAGAGGAAAAGGGAGGTGAAAATGCATGAACTGGACATCAGACCAGAAAAAGATTATAGATGCCAGAAACAGTAATTTGCTTGTATCTGCGGCGGCAGGTTCAGGAAAAACGGCAGTACTGGTGGAGCGGATTATCCGGATGGTATCGGATAAGGAGAATCCCATTGATATTGATGAGCTTTTGGTGGTTACCTTTACGAAGGCAGCGGCGGCGCAGATGAAGGACAAAATTGCAGCGGCAATGGAGAGTCTGCTGTTGGAGCAGCCGGACAACCAGCATTATATAAGGCAGTTGAATCTCATCAACAAGGCGAATATTTTAACCATAGATAGTTTTTGCTACCAGGTGGTAAAGGAGCATTTTCACATCCTGGGAATCGACCCGGGAATCCGTATTGGAGAGGCGGGGGAAATCGGAGTTTTAAGAGAGGAGGTTTTAGAGAAGGTAATTGAGGAATTTTATGAGAACAATTCTGATTTTGCAGATTTTTCTGATGCTTTTTCCGCCGATAAAAATGACGATAAGATTGAGGAATACATTTTGAAAATCTATACGGTGTGTTCCAGTTATCCACGCCCGGAGGAATGGATACAGCAGGCAAGGAAGAACCTGCATGTTGAGTCAGAGGAGGATTTTGTTGCCCTTCCCTTTGTAAAGCAGTATTTTGAAGAACTTCACAGTACGGCACGGGGAATTAAGGATAAGATAACAGAATCGCTGGAACAGGCAAGAGATATTGACGGACCGTTGTATATGGAAAAGGCGCTGCTATCGGATATTGTGCTGGTGGATGACATGATTTCGGCCCACACTTACTCTCAGTTTGCAGACCTGTCACAGAGAAAATATGTAAATATCGGAAGGGGAAAAAAGGGTGAATATGATGAGGATGTGGCAGACCACATTAAAAAGGTGAGGGATGACTATAAGAAACAGATTAACAGCCTGTTTGGCGCTTTTACCCTGTCCTTTGACGTGGTGCTTTCCCAGTTTCAGAAGCAGGAGGCAATGCTTTCCGCCCTGCTGGATATTACGGATGTGTTCCGGGAGCGTTTCTTACAGGCAAAACTGGAAAAAGGCATGCTGGAATTCAGCGATGTGGAACACTTTGCCTTACAGGTGCTTTGCAAAGAGTATGATGAATCAGGTGAACCGGTTCCAAGTGATATCGGAAAGGAAATGTCTGAGGATTTCAAAGAGATTTTGATTGATGAGTATCAGGACAGTAACTACTTACAGGAAGCTATTTTAAAATGTGTTTCCACCGTCTATCAGGGAAAAAATAACATCTTTATGGTGGGGGATGTGAAGCAGAGTATATATAGCTTCCGCATGGCAAGACCGGATTTGTTTATGGAGAAATACCATACCTATGATACGGAGGAGGGGGCAGCCTGCCGCAAGCTCCTGCTTAAGAATAATTTCAGGAGCCGAGCCAATGTCCTCAACACCATTAACTATATGTTTTATCAAATTATGGGCAGTGATTTAGGGGGAATTGAATATACGCAGGAGGAGGCGCTTGTTCCGGGACGGGAGTTCCCGGAAATTGCTGATGACAGTGTGGAGCTGCTTTTAGGAGAGAGCAAGGATTTTGATTTCTTAAGTGCTGCCGATGAGGAAATGAGCAGTGAAAAGGAAGAAAATCTGGATGAAAATCTGGAGGACATCGGGAGAATGGAACTGGAGGCATCTATCGTTGCCGGCAGGATTGAAAAGCTGTTGGGCAGGGATGGAGGTACACCGTTTCAGGTGTTTGATGATGCCAGCGGGACTATGCGGAATGTCAGATTACGGGATATTGTGATACTGTTCCGTTCCCCTGTAGGCTTTCAGCATATTTTTTCAGAGGTGTTAATGAGCCGTAATATTCCGGTTAAGGTCCAGAATGAAAACGGGTATTTCGATACGGTGGAAATCCGTCTTATTTTAAGCCTGTTGCGAGTGGTCGATAATCCCTGTAATGATGTGGAGACAGCGGCAGTGTTGAGAAGCTATTTTGGAGGCCTGGACAGCAATGAACTGGCGCTGCTGGCGCTTGTTAAGCGGTGTGGGGAAAAGAAATCAGGAAAGAAAGAATATATTTATTCGGTTGTGGAATGGCTGGCAGAGTATTATGATGTGGCGGTGGGAAACGGAGCTGATGCCGGAGAAGAGAAATCAGCCGGGCTGATAGAAGCTGTTCTGACAGAAGATTTGCCGGATAACAAGGCAAATATTACTGACAGCCTGTGTCCAAAGTGCAGGAAAATCGTTACCCTGGTCAACCGGCTGCAGCAGCAGAAATCCTATGCCGCCATCGGACAGCTGCTGACAGATATTTATTATGATACAGGCTATTATTACTATGTGGAAGCAATGCCGGAGGGAGGTCAGCGAATCCGCAATCTGGATTTGTTTTTACAGGAGACCAGACGGTTTGAAAACGGAGCCTATAAGACACTGTTTGATTTTCTTATGTTTGTAGATAAGCTTCAGAAGAAAGCCATTACGTTAGGCGGTGACCCGGCACCGGAAATTTCTTCTGACGTAGTCCGGATTATGAGTATCCACAAGAGTAAGGGACTGGAGTTTCCGGTTGTATTTTTGTCCGGTACAGGCAGGAACTTTAATCTGATGGACACAAAAACACCGCTGATTATCCATTCTGATTATTATGTTGGTGCAAAGTATGTGGACGTAAAAAAACGGTGTGGAAATGATACATTTTCGAGGAAGGCTTTTGGCGCTTTGATGGTGACGGAAAGCATTGCGGAGGAACTCCGGATTTTATATGTGGGGCTTACCAGAGCGAAGGAAAAGCTGATTATGACCGGGGTCACACCGGATGTGCCAGCCCTTATCAAAAAGTATGAAGGGGCAGCCAGAAGAAGGGAAAGAAAGCTCTCCTATAGCATTGTGCATACGGCACGAAATTATCTGGATTTGATAACGGCATCCTTTATCCGCAACAGGGAATTTCATGAGGTTATGAAAACAGTCAGAAAGCGTATGGATAAAAAATCCGGGCATATTCTTTCGGCAGAATATGACCAGCCGGTTACACTGGATAATCCGGAGATTCATTTTAAGACAGAGGTTTACGATTTCAGAAGTCTGGCAGTGCACCATATCCAATCCAATCTGGAGAGGCAGATGGATAAGGGAAAGCGGATGGAGGAGAGGAAAAATGCACCGGCAGCCAGAAAAGAGCAGATTGAGGAGAAGCTTGCATGGAAATATGACGGTGATTTATTTACCCTTCAAAAATCCAAACTCTCTGTTACGGAGATTAAGCGGATTTATGAGACGGATTATGAGCCTTCTGATGTTATCAGACGTCCGGTGGTGGCGAAGGAGGATTACAAAGCGCCGGTACCGCATTTTCTTGCCGGGGATAAACCCATGGATGCTGCCGGGAAGGGTACCTGGATGCATAAGACCATGGAGCTTTTGGATAATGCTTTAACGGAGAGCAGGGAGCAGGTGGCTGAAGCTTTAGAGAATATGAGAAAAGAAGAACGTTTACCGGAGGAGACGAAGAGCTTTATTACAGAGGATAAGGTCTTTGCATTTGTGGATTCTTCTCTTGGCAGACGTATGCGGGAAGCAGCCAGAAAAGGATGTCTTTATAAGGAAAAGCAGTTTGTGGTTGGTGTTTCGGCGGAAAAAATAACAGGAGAGAAGGCTGTCATGGATGAGGAAAGCCCAAAGATTGTGGTACAGGGAATCATTGACGCTTATTTCCGGGAAGGGGATACACTGATTCTGTTGGATTACAAGACAGACCACGTGAAGGAAGGACAGGAAGAAATGCTGGTGGAGCGCTACAGGACACAGCTGTTATATTATAAGGACACCTTAGAGCAGCTTACAGGACTTACGGTGTCAGAGACCTATCTGTACTCCTTTGCCCTCAATAAAGAAATCCGCATGTTTTAAAGCATAGAAAATGTTTCGCACTTGAAAATTATTTTCTGAAAATATGGAGGTTATTTATGCAGAAGATTTTAATTGCAGAAGATGATGAAAAACTGAGGCATGAGTTAGAAATCTTTTTAAGCAGAAACGGATATGAAGCCATTGGTCTGGAGCGCTATGACAATACGCTGCCGGATATCCTGGAGAGCAATGCAGATTTAATTTTGTTAGATATTAATCTGCCAAATGCGGATGGAGAATATATTTTGAAGGAATTCCGCAAGGTTTCTGATATACCGGTTATCATGATAACCAGCAGGGATAATGAGATGGATGAACTGCTGTCCATGCATTACGGGGCTGACCACTATGTGACGAAGCCCTTTAACACGCAAATCCTGCTTGCAAAGATTGTGGCAATTTTAAAGAGAACAAACAGCGGGGTGTCACAGGAAAAAATTAACTGCGGTAAATTTGTTTTAGACATATCCAAGAGCAGGATTGAAAGGGAAAATAAGCGGGCGGAACTGACTGCAAATGAACTGAAAATTATTAGATTTTTAGTGAAGAACAAAGGGAAAATTGTGTCCAGGGAGGACATTATGAATGATTTGTGGGATAGTGAAGCATTTATTGATGATAATACACTGACAGTCAATATTACGAGAATCCGCAAGAAGCTGGATGAGATAGGGCTGCAGAACATCATAGAGACGAAACGGGGACAGGGTTATATTTTGTTGAATTAGAGAAAGGATATCCGTTTATGAAATTTGCAAGATACATGCAGGACCGGTGGAAGACCATAATTTTATTGTTATTTGGTGTTGTAACCATAGAAATTTTTCTGCTGTTATATCACGTTAGTGTTTTTCTTCACATTTATATTTTATTTGCTGTATTTGCAGCATTTCTGCTGGGAAGCTATTTGGAATATCAATCGAAAAAGAGCTTCTATGAGGATATATTGGGAAAACTCAACCAGTTAGAGGAAAAGTATCTGATTGTTGAAATGTTAAATCCGGCAGATACAATGGAAGAACAGTTATTAGACGGGATTTTGCAGGAAACAAACAAGGCAATGTTAGAAAAGGTGAATGAATACAAGTATATCCAGGAGGAGTATAAGGATTATATCGAGTTATGGATTCATGAAATCAAGCTTCCGATTGCAACTTCTAAAATGATAATAGAGAACAATAAAAATGATGTAACCATGAGTATTGATGAGGAAATCAATGAGATAGAAGGCTATACGGAGCAGGCGTTGTTTTATGCCAGAAGCAACCATGCCAATAAGGATTACTGTGTGACGGAGTGCAAGGTAAAGGATATTGTAAATGAGTCGGTCAAAAGAAATAAGCAGACCCTGATTAACAAAAAAATAGCCATACAGATTGAGAATGCAGACCAGACCATTTATACGGACCCGAAGTGGGTAAGCTTCATTTTAAATCAGATTATTCAGAACAGTATCAAATACAGAAAAGAGACTGGTGCGGAAATCTGCTTTACGGCGGAGGAGAAAAAGGACAGTGTTGTTTTATCTATTCGGGATAATGGAATCGGAATCAGGCAGGGAGAGGTGGCGAGAGTATTTGACAAAGGCTTTACCGGAAGCAATGGAAGGATTGGGAAAAAATCAACCGGGATTGGTTTATATCTCTGCAAAAAGCTTTGTGATAAGCTGGGTCTTGGAATTGAACTGAGTGCGGAGGAGAATGTGGGAACAGAGGTCAGGATTGTATTTCCGAGGAATAGTTATTCGGATTTGTGATGAATTTAGGAGCTGTTTTTATGTATAGAAAAAATAAGGTTAATAAACAAATGAAGAATAAAGAGAATAAGCATAATGATAAAGAGATTATAGATACGAAAAAAGCAATATGCATGTTTATTATTGCAATCGTTTTGTTTTTTGCCGGTTTTACTTTTCTGATTTGGGCTGCTGTAATGCAGGAACATGGCTTATCGAATAAAATAATTATATTAGTGGGGATTCTGGGGTTTTTGGGGTGTGATATTCTTTCTATCGTTTTACTGATAAAGGCTTATCCGGGTCTGCTATTTTTAGATATTGAGAAAATAGATAGAAAATGCAATGAGAGTGAGCTTCTTGAACTTCCGCTGATGGAAAAAGAAGCTGTTGTTAAAAAGCTGCTTCAATATAAATTTAAACATACAGAGGAAGGCTGTTATAGAAAAAAGAAGTTCTCATTTCTAAAGGATTACATTTATTATTATGCCAGAATCGTTGATGATATTGATTTAGAAAATGCCGTCCGACGGGAATTAAATAGACTTGACTCGGCAGAGAGAAAAGGGAAGAATTTTTGTCTGCTGTTATTTGTTTATTTGGATGAACTGGGTGAGGCAGAGAAGAAGAATATAAAAGAGATTGCAAAGCGCTTTATTGCGTTAGAAACTATAAATCCTCATACTGAGGAAACAATAGTTGTGGTTGCAATAGACAGTGGTACGAATACAGGTTATCTCTTGGATGTTGAAAAAGGAAAAAGTTTGATGTTGTATTCATATGGCTGCAAAATGCTTAAAAAATTTTTTGACAGATAAAAACAATTTTTATAAAATATAATAAGGATTTTATTGTTGGCTGCAGATTAGGGAAATCTCATGATTACGATATTGTTGAAGGTCCTATGGCAGATGATACAATATTCAATTATGTACAGAATTTTATAGATGGGAAGATTAGCCGGGAAGCTTTTTGGGATTTGGCAAAGTTTAAAAAGCCAACCCATCAAATAAGTTTTCATACAGCAAAAGCATTGACAACTTTGCATTTTTTGAAGGGAAGTGAAGTAAAGGATGAAGAATGACAATGCATTGTTTTTTACATGTAGTTTGATTGAATATATTGGAAGGCAACAAAAACAGAGAAGGTCTGTCGTAGTGAAATATCTTGGCAAAGACACGGTAAGAAGAATCTACAAATATGCAGATGTTTTTCATTGTGAACCGATTGAAAAGATTGCAGATGAGTTTATTAATCGTTGCAATATTCCGGTAGATTCTTTTGATAATGTAGCAATGTGTCGATATGAAGTACCTGACTATTGGACTGTTGGTGAAATATATGAGCGTTTGATTGAGGATATTGCAGGAGATGATATAGATAGTATAATTAATCATATTATAGAAGTTTATTCTTCTTGGATTGATGATGCAATATCAAATTATAATACAGATTTTTATTATCAGTCACGGGAGTATATTTGTGAATGTTATAAAGAAGGAAGAATATGTGCATAAATCATGAACCGGCATCTTTTTTGGGATAGATGGATTTTTGACGGGAAGAAGGGTCAGTTTGGAGGGCTAAGGCTATGGAAGAGAAAAGAAAAAGCAGTGTTATAAAATTAATCATATTAACGATAGAAGCATTGCTGGAACTGATACTGGCAGGAACGATGATTGGAATGTCATTTGATTCTGAATACAGCCCGGATGCTGCCGTTACAGCAGAATATTTAATTCTTGGTATCTGTTTTGCTGTGTTTCTCATCATTACCATTGGTGGATTTGTGCGGTACAGTATGAAGAAAAAATTCATTTTAAGCACTGGCCTTGGAATGAAATTTTTGGTCTTCTTCTTGGGAATGGGTGCATTTAGTTTTCCCGTGGGAGAGCCGATGGTGTCGCTGTTTTTCTGGATTATTGGTGGTGTAGTCATTGCAATTATATTTTTTGTACATCATTCTGGGAAAAAGAAAAAAAGACAGATGAACAATCAGAAACAGCAGACAAATGTGCCATGGAATCAGATAAGGTTTACTGCATATAAAGCAAAATGGACGTGGGATGACGCAGCGAGGGAATACTGTGCGATACATAATACAACCTTAGAAGAACTGACAGACCAGGAGAATGATATTATCTATGATTATGCCTGTGGCTACATTGCGTATTTGCTGGCATGGATGATAAAGCATGATTTTTGCAGTGAGGAATTTTGGCAGGAGCATAGTGAGGAGGAGATTGAGAAAATCAAACAGGAACAGGCAAGTCCGGTAGCATTTGTGAGTGCCGAAATGGACTGTGTTGTAGGGCGTGAGGATTTTACGGAGGATATTCTGCCTTTTTTAGATAGTTATTATGAAGGAGCAATGCTTGGAGAACTTCGGGATAAGCGCCCACGTACGGAGAGAACAATCTGCTATGATAATGACTATTATGCAGTGATTCGTAATCCGGAACATTATTTTTATTGTATTGATTTTTCATGGGATATTTACCACAGGCTAGAAGAGAGACTTGACCAGAGATATCGCTATTATCTAATTAGGCAGGAAGAAGTGGAAGCGGCAGAAGCGGATTATTATTTTCCTGGCGAAAAACCGCAGGAGGGGAATATTCAAGTGCCAGCCTTTGAACAGTCTTTGGAATTGCGTGTGGCAAAGGGTGTGACACAGGAGTATGTTGACAGGTGCATTTGTCATGTGAGCAATATGCCGGAAACCTTATTGCAGCAGATTTCTGATAAGCTGTATGATACATTTTATGATGGGATTCAATATACTGCCGAAGAAACGGGCGTTGCTGCCGATAAGAGCCGGCTTATCCTGCGGCTTGGCTCAGGAGATATTATGATTCTGCCTCCCCATGGAAATGAGCCTGGGTATATGCTTGGCTTTGAGTGTGATTTTGAAACGGAACATGGTGTGGGAATAACTGTTCGGGGAAATGAGGTTTTAGATGTAAGTTATCGTGCGGATGTGACTTCGCCATGGTGTTATGAAAATGAAATCCGGTATCAGATGGCACAGGCGGTGAACAAGCTTGATGCAGCTTCCATCAGCACACAGGAGAAAGCTTTTGCAGAGGTGAAAAAGGGTAATCTTGTGGAAATACCTGTTGTACCGGCATCGCTTGGAATGCCATTGCCTGAACAGAATGTGTTATATGTTCCAAAGCTTGTGGCAGAGCTTAAAAATGAGTATGACATGGTGGCAGAGAAAATGCTGGTTGACGGATATGCAGATGCTTACACATGTACACCGAGATATAAACAAGACA
Organism: uncultured Clostridium sp.; assembly: GCA_900544905.1. Classification (GTDB taxonomy): domain Bacteria; phylum Bacillota; class Clostridia; order Lachnospirales; family Lachnospiraceae; genus CAG-590. The sequence continues at coordinate 29,440 of UQXF01000018.1, read as the reverse complement.
GTATAATTCCTGCACGTATCTGCATACAGGCGACCAAGGGGGAAAAACTTCAATTTGTGACATATATTGAAATATGGTAGGGGATAAGATGGAAAGCAATATGGATAAATGGAACATTCTTGGAATGGATAAAACAAAAGATAAGCAAAAGATACAGGCTGCATACAGAAGCAGGCTGGTATCTGTGAATCCGGAGGATGATGCGGAAGGCTTTATGAAACTTAGAAGGGCTTATGAGGAGGCATTAAAGGAAGCAGATTCCGATATAGATGGAAAGGTTCCTGTAAAGGACAGACAGGAGGATGAGTTATTTCATGAAATGATAACTCTTTACAGGGATTTTAACAGAAGAATTGATGTGGAGGAATGGAAAAAATTATTTGCACGGGATGAATTTGTTTCCCTTGATACTGCCGATGCTTCCATGCATAAGCTTCTTTCTTTTTTGATGAACTATTCCTTTATACCGCATAAGGTATATCAGTTGATAGCGGATGTCTTTCAAATAAAGGAAATAAAAAGCAAACTGCTTGAAAGGTATCCGGAGGATTTTATAGAGTTTCTGTTAAATCACGCAATGTATCAGGACAGTATCAATTATGAGCTGTTTGAGACAACAGACAGTGATATCGACAAATTTATCGAGACATATTACAGGCTGGATGGAGCCCTTGAAAAAGGAGATACAGAGGAAGAAAGGAAATACATAGAAGCCATAGAGAAATTGGAAATTTATCATCCCTATGTAGAGATATGCAGACTGCGTCATGCACTTCATAAGATAAATGCAGGTGTAAGCAGTGAGGAGGAGAGAATTGAAAAATATTCTGAGGAGCTTTGCCGTATACAAAACAGGGCAGAGGCAATCCTTGAACAATATAAGGACGAAGTTTTTTTTATGCTTATCTGCGGTGATTTTGCCTTTGTAAGGGAAGCTTATTTTGATGCAGGGAAATACTATGAGATGGCACAGGCAGCCGAACCGGATGCCTATGCTGTTAAGTCAAGAATGGGAAGGATTTACTGTGCCACAGGGGAATATGAAAAAGCCAGCGATATTTATTTAGAGCTTTTAAAGAAAAACAGATATGATGAGGGTGCTTACGCCGGCATGATAGAAGCGAATAGAGGTCTCATTGAACAACTGAAAAGAGAGATAACGGAAAAGCCGGATGATGAAAGTCTGAAGCTGAAGCTGGCGTGGTGTTTTTTCCGGAATAATGCATTTAAGGAAGCGGTAGAGGTGCTGGAAACATTTGAGCCTTCTGGTGATGGCATATGTGAATATCATGATTTGCTGGGAAGGAGCTTTCTATACATACATGAATATGAGAAGGCTTTGGAAAGCTTTTTCGTATGGAAGAATGAGATGGAAGCGGTTTCCCGGCGGGCTGAGCCGGAAAAGAGCCTGGAAATAAAAAGCCGGTATGGTTATGTGACTTATTTTATTGCCGACTGCTATACAAGGCTGAAAAACTATGATGAGGCGAGAAAATATCTGGAGCTGTCCATATCCAAAGAGCATGGTCTGATTCAAAATGCCTATGAATTAATGTGCCGGTTAGAGTATGAGTGTGAAAACTATGCAGGATGTGTTTCTGCCTGTGAAAAGCTTCTGGAGCGGGATAAAAGCTATGATGCCTATGAATATATGGCAAAAAGCTTTGACAGGCTGGGACAATACAGTCTGGCATTAAATGCCTGTGAACATGCAATAGAGTTATATCCGTATTATAGTGAGCCATATGTGTTGGAGCTTGAAATCTATTGGGATTATGACCAGTTTGATGATATGCGGGATGTGATTGCACGATTTGACGCACTTGAAGAAAGAAGTGACAGAATCGACATTTACCGGGCAAGGCTGCTTGCACAGGATGAGGATTATGCTGCTTCCAATGAATTGCTGCTTGCACTTATGAATAAAAAGGGAAGTTCAGATACGGATTTAGAGGATTATTTTGATGTTTATACTCTCCTTGGTGCAAACTATGAGGATATGGATAACGACGGGCAGGCATTGCATTATTATACAGAAGCTTTGGGGGATGACCCTGAAAACAGGAGCCTGCTGGGCCGGATTGCCGGAATCTGTCATGTGATGGGAGAATTTCACAGAGCATGTGAATGCTATGACAGGATTTTATCACTGGCAGAGGAGGAGAGGTACAGAATACGGGCATATGCCGGTAAAGCGGCGGCTTTGTCATGTATGAAAAATTTTGAAGAAGCGAAAAAGGTATATGAGAGCTGCGAGGAGGAATTCGGTCTGGACGGTGACTATGTTTTAGACCATGCAGAGCTGCTGGTCAGAATGAATAACCTGGAAGGGTGTGCAAGGCTTATGGAAACCTGTATCAGGGAACTGGGAGACAGCTCCCTTGTACAGTACTGCATAGGGAATATGTGTTGTTTTTATGGGAATGAAGGTTATATTGAGGATGCATATAAATATTTTAAGCTGGCACTGGAAAGGGACGAGGGGGACTATCTGATATACCGCTCTATGGGTTTGATTTACTTAGAGCATGGCATGTATGAAAAGGCGGAGAAAATGTTTTCAAAGGGATTGGAGATTGACGTGGAAAACAAAAGCTCCATATGCGGACCTTATCTTCTGGCAATTGGAAAGAGGGATGATATCATGAAGCCTGAATACCGGAAATACGTTGATACTGCTACTGCCCAGTTTGAAAGTGCCGACACCTCTTATGGATATGAAAAGAAAGCGCAGTTTTACCGCAGTATAAAGAAATATGATAAGGCTTTACAATATATTGATATGGCAATAAATGAAAAAAGAGGAATTATGAGCTGCTTTATTGAGTCTCCCTTTGCATGGAGTGAGAAGGGGGATATTTATGCAGATATGGGGGAATATGAAAAAGCAGTTGAATGCTATGGGAGGGCGCTTGAGATATTTGGACATAATGCATTGTATGAGGAATGCATCAGGCAGTACCAGGAAGCACAGCAGGGAGCATTGAAAAAATGATTGTGATGCTGTACTATATTGTCAGAAGAAAACAGATAGGAGTAAGTATATGGAAAAGGCAAAAATACTGAATAACAAATTATTTTTATATCTGACGGAATTCTTTTCCGGCATGTCTGTGATGGCAGTGGAGCTGGGCGCCAGCAGGCTGCTGGCACCGTATTTCAGCTCTTCCCAGATTGTCTGGACGATTATTATTGGAACCATTATGATTGCCATGGCGCTGGGAAATATATACGGCGGGAAAAGTGCCGATAAGGACCCGAATCCGGACAAGCTGTACAGGCGGATTTTGATTGCGGCAATCTGGATTGCACTGATTCCTGTGGCGGGCAAATATATCATACTGGGGATTTCGGCAGTTCTGATTTTTACGGTAAACAGTAATTTTTTAATTATTGCAGCCTTTGCCGCCTGCATGGTCATCTTTGTATTTCCGCTGTTTTTGCTTGGAACGGTTACTCCATCCCTGGCAAAATACTCCGTGGAGAATTTAGAGGAGAGCGGCAAGGTTGTGGGCACGTTAGGCGCATATAATACCATCGGAAGCATTATCGGAACATTTATGCCAACCTTTGTCACAATTCCTGCGGTGGGAACCTCTGTGACCTTTCTGATATTTGCCGGGATTCTGCTTTTGCTGGTGGCAGTATATTTTATTAATGCAAAAAGAGGAATCAAGAGGGTAGTGGCGGCAGTACTGGCATTTGTTCTGTGCTGTGTGCTGGGATATTCCAATTCCTTTGCCTTCTGGGAAGATGACCTGACATATGAGGGAGAGTCGGTTTACAATTACCTGCAGGTAAAGGAGAACGACAACCGGGTGATTCTTTCCACAAATGTGCTGTTTGGCGTCCAGTCTGTCTATATGAAGCAGGAGGGGCTCACCGGTATGTACTATGACTACGCAATGGCAGCACCCCTTATGGTTGCGGACAAGAAACCGGAGGAAATGAATGTCCTTATACTGGGGATGGGCACCGGAACCTATGCAACCCAGTGTAAGAAATTCTTTGGGGATATGTCGGTGGAAGGTGTGGAGATTGATGATAAGATTATCGGGCTTTCCAGGGAGTATTTTGCGCTGCCGGACAGTGTTAAGGTAACCTCCTATGACGGAAGGGCATATCTCAATGCAGATGACAGAACCTATGACGTTATTATGGTAGATGCTTACCAGGACATTACAATACCATTCCAGATGTCATCTGTGGAGTTTTTTACTCTGGTGAAGGAGCATTTGAATGAAAATGGAGTCATGGTGGTGAACATGAATATGCGGGGAACGGAGGAAGGAAATATCAACCAGTATTTGTCTGATACCATTGCTTCGGTTTTTGACTGTGTAGAGACCGTGGATGTAAAGGGAAGTACAAACCGCGAGCTGTTTGCATCAAACAACAGTGCAATGCTGGATGTGATGGAAGGGAACATGGAGAGCCTTGACGATGTGCAGTTAAAGGAGCTGATGGCGCAGGTTAAAGAGAACTGTACCACATACGAGGCTGGAACGTATATCATGACAGATGACAAGGCTCCGGTGGAACTGCTGGGTATGCAGGTGATAGATTCACTGATACAGGATGAGGTACAGTACTATAAGGGGATTTATGAGGAACAGGGACTTAGAGGGCTTTTGGATATTTTATAGGGTGCATGTAGGAAGCATATAGAAAAAGATAAATAAATTATTGTCAGATGAAGAGGATTTAGTTATTGAAAAAGTTGACACAAGGAAGTTTCACTGATATAATTGGTTTCACTACATGAGTGAAAGAGGCGAAATGAGTGAAACCAATACCTTCAATGGAATGTGTAGCAAAAAAGTTTTTAAAACTTCCTAATATTCAAAAATATGAAGTGAGTACATTAACGGAATATGGATTTGATGCTGTTATTGAGATGGATGATGGATTTGAGTTTAAAATTCATGTGTACACTATGCAGAAATCATATCCATCTGTTGTGATGCAGTTATTAGAGAAAAGAGAGGCAGATAAGAGGGATTATGTATTGGTATCTCCATATATATCAGAGAGAACTGCACAAATATGTGAAAAAAATGGTGTTGGATATTTTGACTATGCTGGAAATTGTTGGTTTGTCGGACACTCTATTTATCTCTCTGAACGGGGAAATAAGAATTTGAGTCCGGAAATAGGCAAAGCATCCACTTCTATATTTGAGCGTTCTGCGGTGGTATCATCTATGATATTACGGGAGCTTTTTGTGGATATAAACAGGATATGGCGGTTAAAGTATCTCTCAGAGACGGTGGAGTGCAGTATTGGTCAGGTTTCGAAAGTAATGGATTTTTTGATAAAAAATGCATGGGTGGAAAAATCAGCAGAGGGATACCGTATTTCAGAACCGGAATTGCTTTTGAAGGAGTGGAGCAAAACATACGGAAAAAAGATGGTATCTTCTTATTCGTGCTATAGCTTGGATAATCCGTCTGTGCTGGAAGGAAAACTGGGTAATTTGAAACGAGATATGGGAATAGACTATTATCTTACCGGATTTTCCGGTGGAGTTCGATATGCTCCGGTTGTGCGTTATAATAAAGTTCATGTATATATTGCTCTGGAGGATATATCGGAAGCAGTTGATTATCTGGGGTTGAAAGAAGTAGACAGCGGTGCAAATGTCATTATCTATTCGCTGGAAAATGATTCATATAAAAAGGACAGCCGGATTATTGGGGATGATATGGTGGCATCGCCGGTGCAGGTATATTTGGACTGTATGCAGATAAAAGGACGTGGGGAGGAAATTGCAGAAGCGGTTCTGCTAAAGGAGATTTTGAAATGATACGAGATGAAGACTTGAAAAGCAGCGTGGATTATTCGGAGGGACAGAAAGAGGCGGCTCATAGAATATTAGTGGAGTTGGTAAATATTTTTGGAGAATATGAAGAAGATATCCGTATTGTAGGAGGCTGGGTTCCAGATTTGATGTTTCCGGGAGAAGGTCATATTGGTAGCGTAGATGTGGATGTATTAATTAATCATCTGACACTGCATGATGAAGGATATGAGAATATGTCAAGGATTCTTTTGAAAAACGGATATAGGGAGCATCCCGAAAAATACTTCTCATTTATAAAAATGGTAGAAGTTGAGGGTGTTTTTTATGATGTGGACTTGGATATTCTTGCCGGAATGTATGGTGGAACACAGAAAAAGAAACGGAGCCAGCATGTGCAGGGGATAAAGGCATTAAAAGCTACTGGTGGAAATTTTGCGTTTGATTATCCTTCGCAAAAAATCTCTTTGGAGGCTAAAAGACCAGATGGGGCGGTTGATGTTGCAAACATCAGTGTAATCGCGGTAGTTCCGTATTTGATTATGAAAACAGCGGCAATGGGGCGAGGAAAGGCAAAGGATGCCTATGATATATATTTTTTAATCAGGCATTATAAGGGTGGTGTGAAAGAATTGGCAAAGGAATTTCAATCAAATGCAGGTAATAAGCTTGTGCAGGAGATGAAAGAAAAACTCGCAGGTAAATTTGCATCTCCTGACCACGCGGGTCCTAGAGATATAGTAGATTTTTTGGGATTGACGGATGAGGATGAAATTGAAATGACAAAAAGGGATGCCTATGAGCAGATGCAGGCTTTGTTGCGTTTGATATAGTATGTATCCGGAAGTTATGGAGATAAAAGAAAAATTGGCAGAAGTACATGGTGGGTTGAAAGGAGATATTATCTTATTGTGGGAATGAGTCAGCATTGCATTCTTATATTCTGAGAAATGGTGTGGAATTAAGAGGAAAATACATTTTGATTTGCACACTAAGGTTAATATTAGTTATTTGCATTACTTGTTTACCGTGGATTCCATATGGAAAAATCTTAAAAAAGATAAGAAAGAGTTTACAAATACGATAAATGTTTCTTTATGATTTCTTCAAACCTTTCTAAAGCCCCAGAAATGGGGCATCTGACATATTATAAAAACTTCTTAAAACATATAAAATCCCCCCAAACCTTACAAAATCGTAAGCGAAATGTAAGCTACATCAATGGCACATAATCCTTCAAAAGACTATTATGCAGATAAAGCAATTCCCTGTGGATTGTGATGGAAAAATACTGCATAAGGAGGGAAGCGGTTATGAGCTATAAGAAGAAAAACAAGAAAGGCTGGATGGTGGTAAAATGTGCATTTATCGTTTTTCTTATACTGTTGTTTACGGGAAAAAGAAAACGGGTGACGCATTATGGCAGCCGGACATAGCAGTGGGAGATAACCGGAAGGTTGTCCTGCCTTTCCGGCTGGATTATAATAAAAACAGATAATTGAGGAGTAGAAAGGAAAACAAAATGGAACATATATTGGAAGTAAAACAAATTGAAAAATATTATGGAAATAAATCAAATCTGACAAAGGCGATTGATAACATCAGCTTCAATGTAGACGAGGGTGAATTTGTGGGAATTATGGGAGCCAGTGGAAGTGGGAAAACTACGCTTTTGAACTGCATTTCCACGATTGACAGGGTGACAGCAGGGCATATCTTAATCGATGGTGAGGATATTACGAAGCTTAAGGGGAAACGGCTGAATAAATTCCGCCGGGAGGAGCTGGGATTTATCTTCCAGGATTTCAACCTGTTAGATACGCTGACAGCTTACGATAACATTGCGTTGGCACTTACCATCCAGAAGGTAAACCCTGTTGAAATTGACCAGAGGGTCATGGAGATTGCAAAGAAGCTGGAAATTATAGATATTCTTAACAAATATCCCTATCAGGTATCCGGCGGGCAGAAGCAGAGAATTGCATCGGCACGAGCCATCATTACCAATCCGAAGCTTATTCTAGCGGATGAGCCAACCGGAGCACTGGATTCCAAATCTGCAAGGCAGCTTTTGGAGAGCTTTGAGACATTAAATGAAAAGCTGGGTGCCACTATTTTAATGGTAACCCATGATGCCTTTACCGCAAGCTATGCGGAGCGGATTTTGTTCATCAAGGACGGACTGATTTTCAATGAGATTGTAAAGGGCAGTGATACGAGAAAACAGTTCTTTGAAAAGATTATAGAGATTGTCACTCTGCTTGGAGGTGAATTGAACGATGTTATTTAAGCTTTCGGTTAAGAATATAAGAAAGAGCATTAAGGATTATGTGGTGTATTTTCTTACACTGATTATAGGGGTTGCCATCTTTTATATGTTCAATTCCCTGGACAGCCAGGAGGCAATGCTTGCGGTAAATGGCTCTACAAGAGAAATCATAAAGCTGATGGTGCAGATGATAGCCTGGGTATCGGTGTTTGTGGCAGTTGTACTGGGATTTTTGATTATATATGCCAATAATTTCCTGATTAAGAGGAGGAAGAAGGAATTTGGACTGTACATGACCCTTGGAATGGGAAAATGGCAGATATCGAAAATTCTACTGATTGAGACCATTTTTGTGGGACTGTTGTCGCTGGTGGTGGGCATGCTGATAGGTGTGTTTGGCTCACAGCTGATGTCAATTTTAGTGGCGAAGCTGTTTAAGGCAGATATGAGTAAATACGAGTTTGTGTTTTCAAAGGCGGCAGCCTTAAAGACCTGCCTGTATTTCGGAGTTATGTACATTGCGGTCATGCTGTTTAACACAGTGATGATTTCAAAATATAAGCTGATAGATTTGCTGACGGCAATCAAAAAAAATGAAAAGATAAAGATGAAAAATCCTGTTTTGTGCTTTGTGGTATTTCTGGCATCGGCAGGCGTGCTGGGATATGCGTATTACCTGGTAACGGGGGGCGCCGGCAGTATAAACTCAGCGGAAAAATTATTAAAGCCCATTGCCATGGGTGTGGCAGCTACTTTTTTGATTTTCTGGTCACTGTCGGGATTTGTTTTACAAATTGTACAATCCAGCAAAAAAATCTATTTAAAGGGAACGAATCTCTTTGTATTGCGGCAGATTCACAATAAAATTAACACCATGGTAGCCACAATGACGGTAATCTGTCTTCTGCTTTTTATGACAATATCAGTGCTGTCCTCTGCATTATCCTTAAATTATGTACTGACGCAGGATTTAGAGGAAATGACACCGGTGGATATCAATTTATATAAAACTGCAAACCTGCCGGAGGGGGATGACTATACAGAGGAGCAGATTGCGGATTCCAGGGTATGGATTAGTGACACTTTAAAAAACAACGGTTTTGACATGAGCCTGTTAAAGGATGTGGTGGAGCTGGAAACCTATGCCACCAATGACCTGACATGGAAGGATTCCTTAAGCAGTATATATGATGAAGTAAAAAAGGAGTATCCAAATCTCGTGTATGATACAGCAGAAACCATTGTAAAAATATCGGATTATAACAGGGTTGCAGACTTATACGGATTGCAGCAGTATGAGCTGAAGGACAATGAGTATGTTGTATTATGTGATTTTGATAGTATGAAGAATATACGTGACAGGGCACTTTTAAAGGACAACCGGATTACCATTGCAGGGAAGGAATATGTTTCCAGGTTTAAGGAATGCCAGTCCGGTTTTATCATGATGTCAACCAGCCATACCAATACGGGAATCATACTGGTTCCGGACAGCTGTGGACTTACGGAAGAGATGAAGGAAAGGTATTGTCTGATTGCAAACTATAATGCAGATACGAAAGAGGATAAGGAGCGGATAGAGGGGCTTTTTACCGGCTACAGCGCCTTTGGAGAAGAGGGGGAATCAGAGCTTATCTCCAATATTGTAGAAAAGGGAATCCAGCTGGATGGTATGACAAAGCTTTCTCTTATTGAATCCAGCAGTGGAATCGCAACAATCATAACATTTATTGCCATTTATTTAGGCGTTATCTTTCTGCTTACAAGCTCTGCCATTTTAGCCCTAAAGGAGCTTACCGAAAATTCAGATAACAGGCAGAGATACATGATACTCCGTAAAATGGGTGTAGATGAGGATATGCTCAACAGCACCTTATTTAAGCAGATTGCTATTTTCTTTTTATTGCCATTGGTGCTGGCAGTTATACATTCGGTGTTTGGAATACAGTTTGCCCTGCAGCTTGTATCTGTGGCAGTGAAGCCGAAAGCTATGCTGCCGTCCGTTGTGGCAACCGTGGTATGTCTGGTGGTGATTTACGGGGGATATTTTTGGGCAACCTATGCAGGAAGTAAAAACATTATCAAAGAGGTGTAAAAGCGATACAAGGACAGCTGTTAAAACAGTTTTTTTCAAATCGTGTGGTTGCAATTTTGCACATTTCATACTATACTAATCTGGCACGTATAAATGAAAGCGCTGTTTAATACTTATTTACCGGAAAACAGAGTCTGTTATCCGGGAGGAAGGAGATTTTAGAAATGAGTGGAAGAGAAGGAGAAGAATTGGAAGGGGTAACCCTGTTGGGAAACCAGGGCACAAAATATCCGCAGGATTATGCGCCGGAGATCTTGGAAACCTTTTTAAATAAGCATCCGGATAACGATTATTTTGTAAAGTTTAATTGTCCGGAATTTACCTCTCTGTGCCCCATTACCGGGCAGCCGGATTTTGCCACCATTTATATCTCCTATGTTCCCGGGAAGCTTATGGTGGAATCCAAATCTTTAAAATTATATCTGTTCAGCTTCCGGAATCATGGAGATTTCCATGAGGATTGTGTGAATATTATCATGAAGGATTTAATCAGGCTGATGGACCCGAAATATATTGAAGTGTGGGGCAAATTTACACCGAGAGGTGGAATTTCCATTGACCCATACTGCAATTATGGAAAGCCGGGAACGAAATGGGAAGAGGTTGCCTGGAACCGGCTGGCAAACCACGATATCTATCCGGAAAAAGTAGACAACAGATAGGAAACAGAAGAGCGGAGCTGCTTATGACATATCAGGAGTGTGTAGATTATATATTATCCGTTCCCTTATTTGCCTCAAAGCTGGGAACGGATAATTTAAACAGAATATTGGACATCATGAAGCATCCGGAACGCAGTTATCCGGTTATCCATGTGGCAGGTACGAATGGAAAGGGTTCTACCTGCTCTTTTTTGGCGTCTGTTTTGGAGCATTCTGGGAAGAAGACGGGCTTATTTACCTCGCCGCATCTGGTAAGGATAAATGAGCGTATCCGCATAAATCACAATAGTATTTCCGATGAAGCTTTTGTGGAGGTATTTGAGGAGACAATGGAGTATGTCAAGGCTGCAGAAAATGAGGACATCTCTCATCCCTCTTTTTTTGAGCTGATGTTTTTGATGGCGGCGCTCTATTTCCGGAAACAGAAGGTGGACTGTGTTATCTTTGAGACCGGGATGGGTGGAAGACTGGATGCAACAAATGTGGTGAAGCCGGCGGTTGCTGTCATCACCTCGGTAGCATTGGACCATATGCAGTTTCTGGGAAACACCATCAGAGAGATTGCAGCAGAGAAGGCAGGCATCATTAAACAGGGGATTCCGGTGGTTTTTTATGACCGTGGGGATGAGGCAACGGAAGTTATTTCCAGTTATTGTCAGAAAATGGAAGCGCAATTACATATTGTCGAAAATTCTCAGTATAAAATATCAAAAATTACAGAAAAAGCCATTGATTTTTCTTTCAATAGTGGTTATTATGAATATAATGATTTAAAAATCAGAAGAACAGCACTTTACCAGGTTGAGAATGCAATGCTTGCGGTAAAGGCATATGAAATATTGAACATGACAAACAGTATATGTGATGTGACACAGAAGGAAGTTTCTGATGTTCATTGCAGATTGACAGATAAAGATATATGTAACATAAGGGCGGGACTGTGGAATATGGTCTGGCCTTGCAGAATGGAATGTATTGCAGAGCATGTCTACATAGATGGTGCACATAATGAAGAGGCAATAGAGGCATTTTGCAAAACCCTGGAAACATTGTTCCCTGAGGAACGAAAGATTTTATTATTTGCTGTCTCAAAGGACAAGGATTATGAGCGTATGATTCAGCGGCTGTGCCGGATTTCTTTTGAGGAAATTATACTCGTAAGGTATGGGGGAAGCAGGGCAGCACAGTTAGAGGCAGTGGAAGCAGCATTTAGACGTTTTTCTGGCAGCAGGATTGCCACCTTCGATGATATAGGAGCAGGCTTTGCGTATGGAAAAAGCCATGTTAAGGAACAGTATTTATTTTGCGTGGGCTCACTATATTTGGCAGGTAATCTGCTTAGTTTAGGAGTATAGATATGATTAATTTCGATGAGGAAGTAAGAAAATTTAAGCCATGTCTGGAGGTTTCCCAGGCAGAGGATGCTATATATAATAACGATGTAAAAGATATAACAGATGTATTAGAAGAAATGTTACAACAGTTAAATAATAAACAGGCGAAATAGGCGGTGAAGAATATGGAGTGTTTGAATTGTGGAGCACCTGTATTAGAGAACGGACACTGCAGCGACTGTGGAATGAGTTATAAGCTGTTGGCAAAGGCTTATAATACATCTAATTATTATTATAATTTAGGCTTGGACAGAGCAAGTGTCAGAGATTTAACAGGTGCAATTGATGCATTGAACTTGGCGTTAAAATATAATAAACAGAACATTAACGCCCGTAATTTATTAGGACTTATCCACTATGAGATGGGTGAGATTGTGCTGGGCTTGACCCAGTGGGTAATAAGCAGCAGCTACGACGCAGGAGAGGATAACATAGCGGGCAAATATATCAAAGAGGTACAGTCAGACCCGTTGAAGTTAGAGGAGGCAAATCAGCTTGCCAAGCAGTTTAACCAGGCATTGATGCATGCGAAGCAGGGGACGAAGGATTTGGCATTTATCCAGCTAAAAAGGATACTTGCCGGCTACCCGCATTTTGTCAAGGGCTATTTGCTGCTGGCATTACTCTATATGGACAGTGGGAATCCGGATAAAGCCAAAAAAGCCATCAAACGGGTACTGCGCATTGACAAAAACAATACCCTTGCGGTGAAATATCTTGCAGAAATGGGTGTGGCGCCCCGTGATGTGATTGCCATGAAGGAGAGCAGTACGCGTATCGATGTTGATTCTGCCTATACAGACGAAGACCAGTATAAATCAGATTTGGAAACTTTTGTTGAAAAAGGGCTGGAGGAGATTGATAACCCGGATTTGTCAGTGGGCTCATACAAGGAAATCAATCATAACAAGTTTAATCTGATATATGTGTCTGTGGGATTGATTTTGGGAATCCTGGCATTCTGGCTGTTGATTTTACCTACCAAATTGAATTCGGCAAACCAGGAAAACAGGGAGCTTCAGTTATCCTACAGCGAGGAAATCTCCAATAAGAATGTTACAATCTCTGATTTAGAGAGCAAGGTGGAGGATTTGGAAAAACAGCTTGCGGCAAAGGATGAGGAAAGCTCCAAGGCAAAGGATGAAGAAAAGGATTCTAAGGAGTCCTTCCAGGTTATTAAGGATAATATTCCCAATACTGCATATGAGACTTTGTGCTCTGAAGCGGCAAAAGCCATAACTGAGAATCAGTATGAGAAGGCTATCAGCATGTGTAATGTTGCACTTCAGATTCAGGAGGGTGAAGAGGCATATTATAATCTGGGAAAAGCATATCTTGGAAATCAGGATGAAGAAAAAGCAAAGGTTGCATTTATGAGTCTGAAAGAGAACTATCCCGAAAGTAGTCATATAGAAGAAATAACAGATTATCTCTCGGAGTAGATAAATTTAACTACAGTTAAAATTGTATTGGTGTATACCGACAAATAAGGTGCCAGAGAAAAATAAACAAAGTACGAAAGAAAAGACAACAGGTTTCATGTTAAGCTGTTGTCTTTCTTTTAGTTTATAGGAAAGTGAAGGGACAATTATGAAACAGGACAACTTATTTGAAGTAAAAGGTGAAACACTGATTATTGAGCTTCCGGAGGAGCTGGACCACCATACGGCAGGAATCATACGGGAAAAAACCGATTCCTATTTTACCTGTAAAAAAATAAGGGACGTGGTTTTTGACTATGAAAACACGTATTTTATGGACAGCTCGGGTATCGGACTTGTAATGGGAAGATATCGTGAGGTGCGGTATCTTAAGGGAGATATCTATATCGTTGGAGTTAATGATAAGATTTCAAGAATCCTGGAGATATCCGGTCTGTACAGAGTTGCGAAGCGGCAGAAGGATGTGAAGGAGGCTCTTTTGGACATTGAGAAAAAGTATGGCGAAAGAGAAGCATAGAAATATTCTAATTGTATTCTATAAAATTAACTGCGGTTAAAAAGTGATAAATAAAAATGAGGATAACGTATTAAAATGAAAAGGGGAAAATAGTATGGAACATTTTAACAATCAGATGGTAGTAGAGTTTGACAGTATTTCAAAAAATGAGAGCTTTGCCAGAGTGGTGGTGGCAGCATTTGTATCAAGACTGAATCCTACACTGGAGGAAATTGCGGATATTAAAACGGCGGTGTCAGAGGCGGTCACCAATTCCGTTATTCATGGATATGAAAACAGGGATGGAAGAATACGGATTGAAACGCGGATTGTGGAGGATACGGTTACGGTTATTGTGACAGATTATGGAGTGGGAATTGCAGATATTGAAAAAGCCATGGAACCGATGTACACCTCGAAGCCGGAGCTGGAGCGCTCCGGTATGGGATTTGCATTTATGGAAGCATTTATGGATGAATTGTTTGTGGAATCTGCAGTTGGGAAAGGAACCGTGGTAACCATGCGGAAGGTGATTGCACAGGAACCGGACAAGTGGGAAGTGAAAACAAAGGGGGAGCATCAGGAAAAAGGAAAACAGGAAGGAAATTCAGGAAATGAAATAAAATAGCAGGAGGCGTCATGGACAAGACTTTAGAATTATTAAAGCTTGCAAAAGAGGGAAACCAGGACGCAAAAGAGCAGCTTGTAACAGAAAATCTGGGGTTAGTGTGGGCGGTGGCGAGAAGATTCATGGGAAGGGGCTATGAATTGGACGACCTGTACCAGATAGGATGCATCGGGCTGATGAAATGCATAGACAAATTTGATTTATCTTATGATGTGAAATTTTCCACCTATGCCGTTCCCATGATTAGTGGAGAGATAAAACGGTTTTTACGGGATGACGGCATGATAAAGGTGAGCAGAACGTTAAAGGAGACCGCATATAAGGTGAAAAAGGCGAGGGAAGAGATTATTAACCGGACTGGGATGGAACCTAAGTTAGAAGAGCTTTCCGAGCTGTTGGAAATTGACGTGGAAGAAATTGTTGCTTCCCTGGAAGTAAATGTAGAGGTGGAATCCATCCATAAAACCATTTATCAGAATGACGGAAATGCGGTTTATCTGATAGATAAGATTGCCTCAGAGAAGGATGAAAATGAAAGCCTGTTAAACCAGATGGTGATAGAAGGTCTGCTTAAGGGCTTAAATGATATGGAACAGACAATAATCAAGCTCCGGTATTTTGAAAATAAGACCCAGACGGAAATTGCAAAGGAGGTGGGAATTTCCCAGGTACAGGTCAGCCGGATGGAGAAGAAGATTTTATTGAAAATGAGGGACAGCTATTACCAGCACGATATATGATATAGGAAAACAGAAAAATTCAGAGCGTTGAAGAGGTGGAAATGGTCGTTTCGTGCTCTTGGGGTTGATAAATGCTGGCAGGCAAACCGATACTAATATAGTATAGAAGATAAAAGGAAATAACCACAATATATGGAGGGTATTTTGAGAGAATTTGCAAAGGAAAGCCGGACAGTACAGTTCCCGTTTGTGGAGGGTGAAACAATACTTAAGGTGGATGATATTATTTATATTGAAACAAATAAACATAAAAATGTGTTTTATACAAAGCAGGGAAACTATAATATTTACCGGAAGCTGAATGAGATTGAGGAAGAGCTGGCCGGACTGGATTTTGTGAGAATCCATCAGAGCTTTCTGGTAAATATGCAGTATGTAGAGAAAATAAGCAGCTACATTATGCGTCTCACTACAGGGGAGGAGCTGTCCGTACCGAAGTCCCGGTACCAGAAGGTGAAAATGGAATACAGCCTGTATAAGGGAGAGAATTGACAGCAGGGAGATAGAGCGGTTTACACTGTACAATAAAATTCAGTGGAAATGTCAGTGGTTTTTGTGCCGGGAAGGTGGTATAATTGTGAAAGATTATAATTACTTTTGGAGGAATCACATTGACAGAATTAGAGGAAGCAAAGGAATTTTTCATCAAGGACAGATATGCCATGGTGACCACAGGGATTGAAATTGAAGAGGTGGGAGAGCGTTATGCGAAATGCAGCTTAAAGCTGGATGACAGGCACCGGAATGCCACCGGACACATTATGGGTGGGGTGGTGTTTACTCTGGCTGATTTTGTGTTTGCTGTGGCTACGAATTTTAAACAGCCGGTAACGGTGACAACCGTAAGCCAGATAAGTTATCTCGGTACGGCGAAGGGAGATATTCTCTATGGTGAGAGCAGACTGCTAAAGGATGGAAGACGGAACTGCTTTTATCAGATTTATATTACGGACAATCTGGGAACAGATGTGGCGGTGGTATCAGCAAGCGGAGTTCATTTAAATGTATGATTTGATAGTCTTTTTATGCTGTTTCTATTGAGATATTATATCCTTATACGATATAATACATATATACAAATTTTCAAAGTAAAGGATTACGAAGAAAGAATCAAGGAGGAATGCAAATGGAAATTGGAAATGTTAACAGCTATGCAGCCGGATATGGTACAGCAGTCCGGACGGACAGCGAAGAGAAGGTAAGCAGTGCATCTCAGGCAGAAGCTTCCAAGGCGGGGACAGCTGCCAGTGATAAGACTTCTGAGGCGGTTGTCTATGAAAAGTCTTCCGGAGAGAGCAGCAAGGCAGCTTATTCTGTCAGCAAAATGAGCAAAGAGGAGCGGGCAGCGTTGGTTCAGCAGCTTAAGGCAGACCAGGCGTCCAGAGAAAGCAGCCTGGTAAATCTGGTCAGCAAGATGATGTCACAGCAGACCAATGCATATGGAAAGGCAAATAATATCTGGAGATTTCTTGCCAGCGGCAATTATACCGTTGATGCAGAGACAAAAGCCCAGGCACAGAAGGACATTTCAGAGGATGGGTATTATGGCGTAAAGCAGACTTCACAGCGTCTGTTCGATTTTGCCAGCGCCCTTGCCGGTGATGATGTGGAGAAAATGAAAGAAATGCAGGCGGCTGTGGAAAAAGGATATAAGCTGGCAGAAAAGGCATGGGGCGGTACGCTTCCTGGAATTTCACAGGATACACTGGCTGCAACCAACAAGCTTTTTGAGGACTACTATGCATCAAAGGACAGCACAGTGGAATAATTGTAAAGATACACAAAAAACATAGAACAAATCAAAATCAGGAAGGAGTTTTGGGATTATCCAGAACTCTTTTCTTTTCCTGGAAATATTTACTAGTGTTTTGCATAACCATATGTTAAAATACCAATTACTACCAAATTATTACAAAATAGGGAGAAAAATTACTTTATGAATATTCAGACCCAGTGTTGTGGAATGATAGTGCTGCTTGTGCTCTTTTTGTTTTACAGGCGGCAGGAAAAAGTAAATCTGAATACGGAGAAGGCATATGGAAGAGCGTTTGCGGTAACGTTGGTCTCCATTTCCATGGATATTCTTTCTGTTATTGCTATCGTTAATATGGATAAGTTGTCCATTTGTCTTGTGAAATTTATCTGTAAAACCTATCTGGTATCCATGATTGGGGTGGCGCTGAGCAGTCTGTTATACATTTATGCAGACCTCTATTCCAGGGATGGGAAATACCAGAGGTTTATTAAAAAATATATTGTGCTTGCAGGTATTTGTGCAATTGTGATTTATGCACTGCCAATTTACATACATTGTGATGTACAGGGAAGAGATGTCTATACCTATGGTCCCGGCGCAATGGCTACCTATGGGTTTGCATTGAGTGTAGTGATAATAAATACTTACTCTGTAATCAAGCATAAGAACAGGATAAATGCCAGAAGACGAGAGGCGGTATTTATCTGGATGGCAGTCTGGGTGTCTGCCGCAATTGTCCAGTTTGTGGATAAGAGTATTCTGATTATCGGATATGCCTTTGCCATTGGTATTATGGTGCTGTATTTAAAGCTGGAAAATCCTGAACAGAATCTGGACAAAAGAACAGGGCTGTTTAACCAGAATGCTTTTGTGGAGTATACCCAGCAATTGTATGCGGAGGGAAATAACTTTTCTATTTTATGCTTGTATTTTGAGAGCTTATTCCATCAAAATTCACAGGAGGATATGATGGAGAATGTAAGCATGGAGGTCAGCCGGTATCTCGCCAATATTCCTGAGACCCATGTATTTAAGAATGCAGAGGATGAAATTGTATTGCTGTTTGAAGACCTGAATTATGCACAGGATATTGTAAAGCTGTTAAGAGTCAGATTTAATGCAGGCTGGGGGAGAGAAGGCTCTGTTATGCTACGTCCGCATGAGATTTTTATTCCAAATCTGCAGATGGTTTCCAGTGCCAAGGATATCTCCTATCTGCTTCGCTATATAAGGGCAAACAGCAGAGACTATACGGAGAATAATTTTATAACCGTGGACAGTTCCATGGTTGTGGATATGTATGAAGAAAAAGAGACAGAACGACTTATTTTAGATGCTATTGAAAAAGACCGTATTGAGGTATTTTACCAGCCTATTTATTCCACAGAGGAGCAGAGCTTCAGCTCTGCGGAGGCACTGGTACGCATGAGGAATGATGAGGGAACCCTGATTCCGCCGGGGGAATTTATAAGCGTGGCAGAGAAAAACGGTCTGATAATTAAATTAGGAGAGGTAGTGTTTGAAAAGGTCTGCCGGTTTTTAAAGGAACAGGATATTTCCAGGTACGGGCTGCACTATATTGAGGTGAATCTGTCTGTGGTACAGTGTGCGTATCCCAATCTGGGGGATGATTACATACAGATTATGAGAGAATACGGGGTAGAACCCTCACAGATTAATCTGGAAATTACGGAATCTGCTTCTCTGACCGCTAAGGCAACCCTGTTGGATAATATGGGACAGCTGATGGAGCAGGGGGTGCAATTTTCACTGGATGATTTTGGAACCGGACAGTCAAATCTGAATTATATTGTGGATATGCCTGTTAAAATTGTTAAATTTGACAGGGATATGACCAATGCCTATTTTGAAAACGGTAAGGCAAAATATGTTATGGACGCAGCCATGCATATGATTCATGGCATGAATCTGCAGATTGTATCAGAGGGAATTGAGACAAAGGAGCAGTTTGAAGCAATGAAGGCACTGGGGATTAAATATATTCAGGGCTATTATTTTTCACGGCCGCTGCCAGAAACGGAATTTCTGGAATTTATTAAGAAGGAGAATTAAATAGTCGTTTTGTGCAGTCTCTATGGACTTGCAGCCAGAGAAAACCGATACTATGAATAAGATGTTTACATTGGATTAAGGAGGACAGATTATGCGTATTACTACATCAATGCTGGCACAGACCACAAGAGAGACAGGCGTTCCGGTGGCACAGGGAAGTCTGCTGGATGCACTGAACAATCAGAATACTTCTTGCAATCTGCTGGATGCATTGAATCAAAATCAGAATGCAAAGAAAGCAGCTGTTGTGCAGAAGGAAGCCAGGGAGCTTGGAAATGCATCAGAGAGTTTACAGGAGGCTGCCTCAAAATTAGCGCAGACCGGGGAGGACTCCCTGTTTGGCAAGACGGAAGAAAGTAAAGAGACAACGGATATCATTTCTGAAGTAAAAGATATGATAGAGTCCTATAACCAGACACTGGAACTGATAAAAGAGGCGGATGGTTCGCTGAGCAGCTTCTATTATAAGGAATTGAAGGAGGCGGCAGCGGGAAGTGCCGAGCAGCTCAAGTCGGTTGGCATTACCCTGAATAAGGATGGTTCTCTTGCAGCAGATGAAAAAGCATTGGAAAAAGCGGATTATGATACATTAAAAGAGGTATTCGGAAGCGAATCGGAGTTTACAAAAAAGGCAGTTTATATCAGCAGCCGGATATCAGAAAATGCCCAGACAGCTGCGGCGAGTGTATCAAGCCAGTATAATGCCAAGGGAGAGTCCTTTTATGACTCCTTTGAAATGAATAAATATAACTTCTTCGGGTAGGCGTCTAATCAATATACGGGTGTTGTGTGATACATTACCATAAATTTGTTCCGGCTGACAGAGCTTTCTATCAGCCGGAATTTTTTTGAGCTACCACCATCCGAACATGCCTCCGAGGTAATAGATAAGCCCCAGTACCCAGCTGGTGAAGATGCCGTAAAGGATAACCGGACCTGCAATGGTAAAGATTTTAACGCCGATACCAAAGACCTGTCCCTCCTTCTGGTACTCGATGGCAGGAGCAGCCACGGAATTAGCAAAGCCGGTAATCGGCACTAAGGCGCCTGCACCTCCGAGACGTGCAATGTGTCCGTAGGCATTAAAGCCCGTCAATACTACGCTTAGCAGTACAAGCAGCATGGATTCAAAGCCTGCGGCATCATCCTGGCTCATTCCCATCTTATTTTTGAAAAAAGCAAATATGAGCTCTCCTATGACGCAGATAAGTCCGCCGACCCAGAATGCGTTAAAACAGTTTTTCCAGACATTATAGGTAGGCGTAATCTGTTCTACATATTCATTGTATTCTTCGTTACTGATTTTTTGTTTCAAGGTAATCCCTCCTGTTATTGGTTGTTTTTATTAACATTTTATTTTGTACATTCTTGCTATGTTTATTATGTGGCGCTTTGGAATAATTATGCATCTAACACAAGAAACTGAAGCAGGGTGAACAGTCCTTTCCCCAGGGCAAGAAAGAAAATGACATAGCTGACTCGTTTTGTGATATGGGTTATTCTGGCATAAATCGGTATTACATTTAGCACCTCCGATAATCCGCCGATTAAAAAGCCGATATAAATGCCTCCAAACAGTCCAATCAGTACCAGCAGGGCAATTCCAAGCCAGGCAGGCGGCAGCATATTTTCTCCCATACCGGCGGAGGCGTAGGAGGCAAAAAATTGCAGAAAGACAGCCGTCAGGATGCCGAGTATCAGACAGTTTTCATAGAGGATGTATTTGCCGGCGGTTTTTGTTCTCTCTGCAAATTTGGGGAAAATGCCCAGCATAGCGATAAATGCCACATAGGCGGCAGCGGTAACAAAGCCTGCCGCAAATCCGCCGATGGTGAGAAATGCGTAATTTAAAATATGCATAACAGGTAATCCTTTCTATTGTTTTATATCGATGCTTTCTCCCCGGCGGCTCACATCCTTGATTATGGTTGTGCTGACATCCTTTTCATATAACCGCATCTGCACCTCCAAAGGTGTGGGGTCCAAGGTGATTTTTTTGCTGCCAAGATGGTTGAAGAATAACAGCATTCCGGCTGTGAGACCGATGGCATAGGCAATGGCAATCCACAATACACCGGATTTGGGATTCCCCAAAAACAGCATAGAAAGGTAGGTAAACAGCTCCTTTGCCCCCACATCTGTGTTATATGCCATGATGGCGTAGCCGCCGCCAAAGAAGGCGACCATGCATATGAAAAAGGTAAAAAGGTGTTCCTTGGCTTTTTCGTGCTTGTCCCGGGGTTGGTAGGATAAAATGAAATCACCCTCCCCCAGATTTTCGATGTCAGCATCCGGAAAGTGTTTTGCTATTGTCTCTATTACCTTTAAGACAGATACCACAACCTGTTCCTTTTTACCTTCTGTAAAGGAGTAGAAGGGAATTGATGCGAGCTCTTTTTTCAGGCTTTCCTCTGTGGTGTAAATTGTCAGGAAATCCTGCAGGGTAACATCAGGCTTTGTTATTTCAATGCATTGGGGTGCTTTTATATAGACAATCTGTTCCATACGGTTCTCCATTTCTGTTCATATAAATTTGATTTTTGATGAAATATGCTTTATTCTAGTATGTAACAAATGAACGGAGTTATGCAGAAAGGAATTTTAAAAAAATTTCACAAAAACAGGTGATTTTTTGGGAAAAGAGATAGATATTTTTCATGAAAATATTGTTAATCTGCACAGCTTGTGATATGATAACAAATTAGTAAATTAAAAGAATTGGAGGTATCCGATGGACTGGAGAAGGTTGGTAAATTTATTAAAAAATCATATGGTTTATTTACAGACCCATAATTTTCCAGACCCGGATGCATTGGCAGCAGCATTTGGCATGCAGGTGTTTTTGAAGGCAAACGGGGTGGATGCCACAATCTGCTATGCCGGTAAAATTGAAAAAAACAGTACAAAGCGCATGATTGAGGAATTTGGCATTGAGGTGGTACATATTGATGATTTGCCCCATATGGTGGAAAAAGACTATATTGTTACGATTGATGCCCAAAAATATAATTCCAATATTACGGATTTTGTGGGGGATGAAGTGGCGTGCATTGACCATCATCCTACCATGATACCATGTGCGTATGAATACAGTGACATCAGGATTTGCGGCGCATGCTGTTCCATTGTAACGGATTATTTTATTAAGAGTGATACAACCATAGATACCAATACTGCCACTGCCCTGTTGTATGGAATTAAGATGGATACCGATTCCTTTAACAGGGGTGTGACAGACTTTGATATAGAGATGTTTGCCCATCTGCATAAGCTGGCAGACAACCGGAAGATTATTTCCATGTATAATAACAATATGGGGATTGAGGATTTGCATGCATATGGTGAGGCAATCCGGAACATCAAAATTTATGAGGATGTGGGCTTTGCCAAGATTTCCTTTGACTGTCCCGATGGTCTGATTGCGATGATTTCTGACTTTATTCTGGGACTGGACATCGTGCAATTTTCCGTAGTATATGCCGTCCGGAATGGCGGTTATAAGTTTTCTGTAAGAAATGAGACAGCTGTTTATCATGCCGGAACCATTACCCAGAAGGCTCTGGATGGGCTGGGCGGCGGAGGTGGACACTTCTCTATGGCAGGAGGCGTTATTACAGAGGATGGGATGTCACAGCTGGGGGCTGACCCGGATTTTGAGATAAGAAGACGGTTTTTGAATGTGATAAAGCAGGAAAGGCTTGAACTGGAGAAGAAAAAACCGTAACTGGTATATAGGGGCATTACAAAAGAGAAGATTTGAAAGCTTTTACATTTAAAGGAGTAAGACATGGAGAAACAGCGGATTGTGGTTAAGGTGGGAACCTCGACATTAACAGGAGAAAACGGAGCGCTTAATTTCCGCACGATTGATAAACTGGCACAGGTATTATCCTCGCTGCACAATGACGGTCATCAGGTGATACTTGTATCCTCCGGAGCGATAGCGGTTGGAGTAAATAAGATGCGGCTTCCTATGAAGCCACAGAATGTGTGTATGAAACAGGCGGCAGCCGCAGTGGGACAGTGTGAGCTGATGCATATTTATGACAAGTGCTTTGGCGAATATGGTAACATTGTGGGTCAGATTCTGCTTACGGCAGAGGACATTGCAGTAAAAGAAAAAAGGAGAAATTTGAAGAATACATTTGAGGCGTTGATGGAAAGCGGTATGATTCCGGTTGTCAATGAGAATGACTCGGTGAGCCATGCGGAGATTGAATCGGAAAAGAAGGTGTTTGGTGACAATGACATGCTTTCTGCTATTGTTGCCAGGCTTTGTGAGGCAGACCGGCTGATTATTCTGTCCGATATTGAGGGGCTTTACGACAGTAATCCCT
Organism: uncultured Clostridium sp.; assembly: GCA_900544905.1. GTDB lineage: Bacteria > Bacillota > Clostridia > Lachnospirales > Lachnospiraceae > CAG-590. The sequence continues at coordinate 5,748 of UQXF01000018.1, read as the reverse complement.
ATAGCAATGCTGAGGCAAAGCTGATTCACAAGGTAGAGAGGATTACGGATGAGATTAAGGCGCTGGGTTCGGGCTCGGGCTCAAACCGGGGAACCGGTGGAATGGTGACGAAGCTGGAGGCTGCCGAATATGCAGTGAATCATGGTATGGATATGCATATTGCCCATGGCAATAATCCGGAGAATATTTACCGGATTATAGAGGGAGAAATGGCAGGAACTCATTTTGTAAAATTGCCGGTGGGAAAAAGCAGATTATAAGGGAATCCATGGCTGTGATAGATATGCAGTGTTGTAGAAAAGAAGGAATGGCAGATGAGATATAGAACAGTATCCTATTATGGAGATTTTCATTGTATTGGTGGAATTTGTGAAGATTCCTGCTGTGAGAACTGGGAAATAGATTTGGATGATGCTTCCCTGAAGCGTTACTTAAAGCAGGATGGAGATTTTGGGAAGAGACTTAAGAGCAGTACCAGGGTAAGGGAAAAACAGTTTATTTTGAATGGAACCAGATGTCCGTTTTTAAATGCGGATAATCTTTGTGATATCTTTATTGAAATGGGAGAGGACTGCCTTTGTGAAACCTGCACGAATTTCCCAAGGCACATAGAGGAATTTGACGACTTAAAAGAGGTAAGCCTTACCATGTCCTGTCCTGAGGCAAGCCGGATTATGCTTGCCCACAAAGAAAAAATGACCTTTGTATGCAGGGAGGGAACAGATGAGGATTATGGCTTAAAGCATGTGGAGCCTGTAAAATCCCTTCTGTTCTGGAAAAGAAACCATGTGAATAAACTGGATAAGCCGTTGTTTGACGTTTTGTTCCAGGCACGGAATCTTATATTTTCCATTTTGCAGAACCGGGAGGAATTTATCACGAAACGGGCGGCTACCGTGCTGCTGTTTGCTTATGAAATTCAGGAGTTTATCGACCAGAAGCAGTATGATAAGATTTTAGAAAAGATAGAGAATTATAAAAAGCCGGAGAAAAAGGTACTTCTGGAGAAGTATTTTGAAAAACATGAGAACCGGGTAACGGAAAAGGAAGAGTGGATGCGGCAGCTTCTCAATATGTTTGAGGGACTGGAGACCATTAAGGAAGAATGGACGGTATTGCTGGCAGAGTGCATGAAAATCATGCATGGAAAGAATGATTTAAAGGGCGTGCTGATATCTGCGGGTCTGGTGGAAGAAGAGGAGGCAGGGGAAGAGAGCAGCAGCTTTTTGCGGGATTATCTCCTTTCCTATCAGGAGTTTTTCCATTATTATCAGGAAAAGGAATATGAATTTGAGCACATTCTGGTGTATTATATATTTAATTATTTTCTCGGGGCGGCGTATGACCATGACGCCTATACGAAGGTAAAGCTGGCAGTAGTGTCCTATATGGTGATTCTGGAAATGGATATTGCAGTATGGCTGAAACAGCAGAAGGAGTTTTTATATGAGGACCAGGTGAAGGTTGCCCATGCCTATTCAAAAGAGGTGGAGCATTCCTACAATAATTTTGAATCTCTGCAGCTGGTGCTTTCTGCCCATCCGATTTTTGATGTGGAACATATACTGATTGGTCTGCTGTCTTAGCAGCTTCTGTCATAGAATGGAAAAAGAGGAATAAGATGAAAAAAGACGCAAAGAGAAGTAGATTGAAAATGGCATTATTCCTGAGGCGTGCGAAGCGTGCGGCAAAAGAGCGAAAAGGTGTTTTTATTCTGTATCTTTTGCTGAGACTTTCTGTGATTTTAATTATGGTTGCACAGTTCTTTAACCAGAACTATGAAAATGTGTTTCTGTGTATTTTGACACTGGTACTGTTTATGCTGCCTACTTTTATTGAACAGAAGCTCCGTATCCGTTTTCCGGATACAATGGAGGTTATCATCCTGTTATTTATCTATGCGGCGGAGATACTTGGGGAAATTCATTCCATGTATATTAAAATACCGGTGTGGGATACCATCCTCCATTCGTTAAATGGATTTTTGGTAGCGGCTATCGGGTTCTGTCTTGTGGATTTGTTAAACCGGAATGATAACTTTAAGATGAAACTGTCACCGGTGTATCTTGCGATTGTGGCATTTTGTTTTTCCATGACCATAGGTGTGTTTTGGGAATTTTTTGAATTCAGTATGGATTACTGCTTTAATATGGATATGCAGAAGGACACGGTAATTACCTCCCTATCTTCGGTAACCCTTGACCCGGCGGGACTTAATAACCCGGTGGTGATTGACGGAATTCATGCGGTAACGGTAAATGGGGAACTGTTGCCGGTGGAGGGATATCTGGATATCGGTCTTTATGACACCATGGAAGATTTGTTTGTGAATTTTCTTGGAGCTGCTGTATTTTCCGTATTGGGCTACTTTTATGTGAAGAATAAAGGAAAGGGCAGAAAGGGAAAGCTCGCGGAACGGTTTATTCCGGAGGTTTATCAGGACCTGCCTGATATAGATGGAATGTGTTTAGACAGAGAAGGGAAAATGTAAGATACAGAAAAAAGGAGGATGGCTATGGGCAGATTGAGAGTAGCACTGTTTGTCAGCGAATTTGAAGACCCAAATACAGATGTTTTGTGTAAAGGTGCGGTAAAGGCTGCCAGAGAGAAAGATTACGATTTGTATATTTTTCCGGCTAAATTTCTGGATGTAAAGAGAAGTCCTACCTTAGATAAGTATGCATATCAGAATAACTGTCTGTTTGATTTTATTCTGGAAAACAATATTGATGTTGCCATCGTAAATACCGGTAATATTGCAGCGGATTTAAGTGCGGAGGAAAAGCGGCGTTTCTTACAAAAAATAATGGTGCCGGTTATCTTGATTTCCGATACCCTGGAGGAGTATTCCTGTGTGAATTTTGATAACGGACGTGGCATGGTATTGGGAATTGAGCATCTGATAAAAGAGCATGGTATCAGAAAATTTGGCTTTGTAAGCGGACCTAAAAATAATACGGATGCAATGGAGCGGTATCATATCTTTGAACAGAGTATGCGTGAGAATCATATTCCGCCGGAGCAGTACAGAATTGTGGAGGGAAATTTTTCCTACAACTGTATGGAGGTTATAGGGAAGCTGCTGGATGAATATCCGGAAATGGATGCCCTGGTTTGTGCAAATGATATGATGTGCTACGGAGCTTATCAGGTATTGGAAGCGAGGCATATCCGGATAGGGAAGGATATCGCAGTTTTGGGATTTGACGATTCTCCTTATTCCGAGGAAATTCAGCCGGGACTTTCCACGGTAAGGGCAGACTCTGCCTTGCTGGGATATGAGGCGGTATGCCTATGTGAGAAGGTGGTAAAGGGTGAAATTCAGGATGTATTAGTGGACACCACTTTTGTTGCGAGGGAATCCTGTGGTTGTAAAAGACATAACAGCGAAATAGCGAGAAAGGATGTGCTGGGGACAAAAGCCCACCTGGATGCATTGAATCATACCCTGGTATCCATATCGAGGAATATTTTGGATTATGAAGAGGAAAATTACCGGATTTATTCCATGATATTAAACAGTCTGTGTAGTATGAATGTTCATAGTGTATATTTGTATACGTTTGAAGATGCTATGGAATATAAGCGGGGACAAAGCTGGAGCATACCGGAATATGTACAGCTGCGGGCATATTATAAGGAGCCGTACAGGAGAAAACCGGATATCATTTATCAGCCCATGCCTCTTTATTACTATCCGGTGGACGCCCAGGATATAAAAGAGATTGATATTTCTAAGCAGCGGATTCCTTTTGGAAAGATTTTTTCCAATGTCTACAGTAAAAGTTCCGGGGCTGTAATCCGGATAGTCACCATGGTATATGCAGGTGAAACCCAGTATGGCTTTCTTGTGTGGGAGATTGATGAGGACTATTTCAGCTATATCGGGCAGCTGACATACCAGATTGCCAATGCGTTAAAGACCAATCAGCTGCTTTGTAAAAAGAGCCAGATGGCAGAGGCGCTGGAGGAAAGCCTGCAGCAGATTGAGGAGAAGAACTCCATACTGGAGGAGATTTCCAAAATAGATGAGCTGACCCAGATTTATAACCGAAGAGGTTTTCTCGACAACATGAAGCGGAATGTAATCGCCAGGGAAAATAAGGGAAGAAATGCAATTGCAATCTATGCGGACATGAATAACTTAAAGCTTGTAAATGACCAGTTTGGACATGAGGAGGGAGATTATTCTCTGTGTGCCATTGCAAGGATTTTACATGATGCGGTGCATAGCATAGATGGCAAGGGAGATGTCGGAAGAATTGGCGGTGATGAGTTCTGTGCCTATCTCATTACAGATGAGAAGGATATTGAGGCGAAGATACGGCAGCAGATTGATGAGATTACAGAAAACTTAAACTGCAACAATGATAAGCTGTACTATGTAAGCATGAGCGTGGGTATAAAAGAGTTTATCTGTTCAGAGGATGTAGATGTGTCCTTTGAGCTGGAGCAGGCAGATGCCCAGTTATATATATACAAGCAGAAAAAGCGGAAGAGTATATTAAAGTAATTGCAGGCAGAGGTATATAAAAATGAGGTGCAATAAGATATGCACCTCATTTTTTCAAATAACCGGATTGATAAGCTTACCAAATGTGGAGAAGCTGCTGCATAAGGAGGCTTACAGCGGTAATTCCTATCCAGCAGCAAAAGCCCATGATAATCGGCTTGCCTCCGGTTTTCACCAGCTTGACAATGTTTGTGTTGAGACCGATGGCTGCCATGGCAAGGATAATAAAGAACTTGCTGAGCTCCTTAACCGGGGAAAAAACAGAGGCGTCCACACCGCAGTTTACTGCAATGGTTGTAATGATGGAAGCGGCAATAAAATAAAGGATGAAAAATGGAAAAATCTGTTTCATGCTTACCTTGTGCTCCTTATTGCCGGCTTCTTTTTTTGTCCGGATAAATGCCAGAACCAGTGTGATAGGGATGATGGCAAGGGTACGGGTTAATTTTACCGTAACCGCTTTATCCAGAGCCTGGGTGCCAAGATTCCACATGGCGTCCCAGGTGGAGGCAGCTGCAGTGACGGAGGAGGTATCATTTACTGCAGTTCCTGCAAAGATACCAAAGGATTCTCCGCTTGTATGGTTGAAGCCGATTAAGGAGCCAAGATTCGGAAATATCAGGGCTGCCAGTACGTTAAAGAAGAAAATAACGGAGATAGCCTGGGCAACCTCCTCATCATCCGCATCAATAACCGGTGCTGTGGCAGCAATGGCAGAACCACCGCAGATGGAAGACCCTACACCCACCAGGGTAGAAATCTTCCCCGGAATATGCATAACCTTGCACAGTACAAAGGCAATGACCAATGAGGTGGTGATGGTGGCAAGAATAATGGGAAGGGACTGTCTGCCGGTTTCTAAAATTACATTAAGGTTGAGTCCAAATCCCAGAAGAATAACTGCGTACTGTAATATTTTCTTAGAGGTGAATTTTATGCCGGCTTCCAGCTGGGTCTTGTCCTTTATAAAAAGTGTAAGAATCATTCCCAGTAAAATGGCAATAACCGGACCGCCGATAATCGGAAACTGCTTTCCCAGCAGCCAGGAAGGAAGGGCGATGATTAGGCACAGTAAAAAACCCTTCCAGTTTGTCTTAATAAAGTTCATTTGAATTCTCTCCTTTTCCTTTTCAATCTTTTCCGGTAAAAATATACCATAAAGTCTGGGTAATGTAAAATGATTAAGCTGTCTCTTATACACATCTCCGAGCCCACGAGACTCGACGTCATCTCGT
>UQXF01000017.1 GCA_900544905.1 uncultured Clostridium sp. | reverse complement strand
TGACGTCGAGTCTCGTGGGCTCGGAGATGTGTATAAGAGACAGATCTAATATTTCGAATGTTGTTTTTATGGGAATAGGAGAACCTTTAGATAATTATGACAATGTAATAAATGCAATTAGAACAATGAATAATCCTAAAGGTTTAAATATAGGAGCAAGACATATTAGTGTATCTACTAGTGGATTAGTACCAAGAATATATGATTTAGCAAATGAGAATATACAATGTACTTTATCTATATCGCTACATGCAACTAATAATGAAAAAAGAAGTGAAATGATGCCTGTTAATTTAAGATATAATCAAATAATCACAGTAGAAAGCAATTGAGATGGAGAAGAAGTTATGTCAGAATATTTAATGGATAAAGAGACGGATTCGCTCCTGTATTGGGAAGGGCGGATTTTAAAACAACAGGGAATCAGTTATCTGGGTTACACCAACAGCAGCGTTACCCTGAATGCGGAAGGGCGTTCCGTATATATGTATTTTGTCACTGGTGAGAATGAAGAGGTGAACCAGCCCGGGTTAAGGGTATATGTGGACGGTAAGGAGAATTCCCAGATTGTTCTTAACAGGCAGGAGGGCTGGTATTTTATCTGTGAATTGGAACCGGAACAGAAACATGAAATCCGGGTTGTCAAGATTACAGAGGCGGCAATGTCCTATGCGGGTCTTCAGCGGATTAAGATAGAGGACGGTAAAATCCTGCCCCTTAAGAGGGCTCAGGATGACCGTGTAAAGGTGGAATTTATTGGAGATTCCATTACCTGTGGATATGGCGTCCATGGTGAGCCGGAAAGTGAATATACCATCCGGGAAGAGGATGGGGAATACAGTTATGGTGCATTTATGGCGAGGGAAATGAACTGGAATGCAAGATGGATAGCTGCTTCGGGCTATGGAATGTATGTGGAATATACCGGCAATCCCGATAATAATGTTCCTAAGTTATATCCCTATGTGAACTGGTTTGTGAATCGGGAGGTATACCAGAATCCGGAAGAATTTGAACCGCGGTACATATTTATTAATCTGGGTACCAATGACTCGGAACATCTCTGTAAAGAAGAGATAAGAGATAATTTTCTGAAGGCATATGAGAAATTTTTGAAAATGCTGAGGGCAAATCACAGGGAAGCGGTTCTGGTATGTGTGCTGGGAACCCTGTGCAGCGGCGTATTTCCCTATGTAAAACAGGTGGTTGAAAAAGTAAGGGCTGAGGGAATGGAAAAGGTATATGTCTTTGAGCTTCCGTATCATGATGTGGAAAAGGACGGAATGGCATCTATGCACCCTTCCATAGCCACCCATAAAAAGGATGCGGAAAGGATTCTGGCATTTATGCGGCAGGAGAATCTCCTGTAAGGGATAAAAACATCGGATGAGAGATGGAGAGAAGGAGCGTGTGAAAATGGTTAGAAAACAGGTAACAATGAAGGATGTGGCAACAGAACTGGACGTGAGTATTGTTACCGTATCCAAGGCATTGGCGGGTAAGGATGGTGTCAGTGAGGCGTTAAGAGAGAAAATTGTTGATAAGGCAAAGGAGCTGGGATATGCTTTTAAGGGCGACAAAAAGAAAACGGAAGCCGGCAGTACCAACATTGCCATTATTATATCCGAGCGGTTTATCAGTGACAATTCCTTTTATTTTAAAATATACCAGAAAATGATTATGGAACTTTCGGCAAAGGGCTATATCGGGATATTGGAGATTGTCCGTGTGGAGGATGAAGAGGCGGGGATTTTGCCAAATGTGGTGAGAATGGATTCCGTTGAACAGGTGATTGTCATTGGCGAGATGAAAACCATATTTCTGGAAAAGCTGGTGCAGACAGAGCTTGGAATCATTTTCTTTGACTTTGAGAATGAAGAGTTTGATGTGGACTGCGTGGTGGGAGACAGCATAAACGGAGGTTACCTGCTTACCAGATATCTTGTTAAGAATGGCTATAAGAAAATCGGTTTTGTGGGAGATTATAAGAGCACCCGGAGCATACTGGACCGTTTTATGGGATATCTCAAATATCTGATGGCAAAGGAGCAGATTGTTGATGAGAGATGGAGGATATCCGACCGGGACAAGCATGGAAAATTTATTGATTTGAAGCTGCCGGAGAATATGCCGGAGGCCTTTGTATGTAACTGTGATGTCATTGCTTATCACCTCATAGAGAAGCTGGAAAAGGAGGGCTACTCTGTGCCGGAGGATATTGCGGTGGTAGGGTATGACGATTATGCGGACCAGATACCGGAAGGTGTTGAATTGACCACATACCGTGTAAATACAGACGAAATGATAAGACACTGTATCCATATTGTGGAGCAGAGGGCAAAGAATAAAAATTACCGCCGGGGAACAACCGTGGTGTATGGAAAGCTCATTGTCCGTAATACCGTTAAGGCGAAAGGATAAGGGGAGGGCTCTTATTCGGTACAATTGAAAAGCTGCCGTGTAGAGGAATAGATTTGATTTTGCTTGCGATAAGCAGAAGGAGTCAAATCTGTTCTTTTTTTAAATTGCTGTAAAAAATTATTTACCGTAGTAAAGCCTGTGGAAAATGAAATTTCGGATACAGACAGATTTGTGGAGGTTAACAGCTTTTTGCTCTCTTCTATGCGGTAGTCAATCAAATAATCAATCAAGGACTGGTTCATATATGCGGTAAAGTCTCTGGATAAGCTGTACTTACTTATGGCAAAATGATTGGCAATGGTATCCAAAGTAATCTTTTCCGCATAGTGCTCCTGAATATAATGGATTACCTTTATGATATGTTCGGGCTCCTCTCCGTAGCGGCTCTGGATGAAACGGTCCAATGTGAGAGAGGTCATTAAATCACACAGCAGCTTGGAATAAATGAGGGGGCTGTAGTCTGTCCGGGATATGGCATTGGAATAAAGCTGGTGAAAAATAACGGATATGGAGGGAGAGTTTTTTGAGGAAATGGTTATGCCCCCATTTGTTAAAAAGTCTTCATAATAATCGGAAATGGTGTTCCCAGAGGCAAACACAAGGAAAAAGCGCCAGTCCTGGCGTGTTTCGGTGATTTCTACCCGGAAGCCCTTTGAACAGTCAAGCCATGCAGTGGTATCCGCAGTCAGAGGATAAGCCTGGCTGCCGTAATACAGGGCTGCCCTGCCGGAGCATGTATAGAGAAAGACGTAGCAGGGCATTGCATTTAAGGAGATACCGTTGGGATAATGAAAGCTTGTATTCGTAATACCGTTTAATGTAAATGCGTATCTGGTATTTTCCTCCAGGAAATGCATCTGTTTTAGAAGGTTCTCCTGATATCGGAAATGGGAAGAGGCCTGGTAAAATAAAATATTAAAGTTCATGGGAAATTCCTCCTTTTGTCTGTTTCTGTTAGTTAAAAATAGTAATATATTTAGGTAAAATATAAAATTATACAAACGGAAACCGGATATCACAATAATGTTATTGGTGAAAATGCAGTATAAAAAAAGAATATTATATCTCTTATTTTAACATATTATAAATAAAAAGCAAGATAATTTGGAAATTTACAAGATAATGTAGTGAATAATTTAGCTAAATGTAATAGTATCTAATTAAGCTAAATTTAATTAAAAATAAGGCAAAAAACAAACCGGAAGGATACCGGTTTAAAAAATTATCAAAGGAGGAGAATATGTCGAAAGTAAAATTTATTGGAGCCAGCGCACTTCCGAATATTCCGTGGCAGGATAAACCGGAACAAATCGGGGATGCACCAATTTGGAGATATACAGAAAACCCGGTAATTGGAAGAAATCCCCTTAAGAATGTAGCAAGAATTTTTAATTCAGCGGTGGTGCCGTATAATGGTAAGTTTATCGGGGTGTTCCGGGGCGAGCAGGTAAACGGGATTCCGTATATCTACCTTGGACATAGCGAGGATGGTATCCACTGGCAGTTTGACGAGGAAAAAATTCATTTTGTGGATGAAAACGGAAGAGACTTCATGCCGAAATATGCCTACGACCCAAGGCTGGTTAAGGTGGAGGATACATATTATATCATGTGGTGTACAGATTTTTATGGTGCGTCCATCGGTATGGCAAAGACTACGGATTTTAAGACCTTTGTAAGAATCGAAAATCCATTTATTCCGTTTAACCGGAATGCGGTTCTGTTTCCAAGAAAGATTAATGACAAATTTATGCTGTTGTCCAGACCAAGCGACAGCGGACATACGCCCTTCGGTGATATTTTCTTAAGCGAGAGCCCGGATATGGTATATTGGGGGAAACACAGACATGTAATGGGAAAAGGCTCCGAGTGGTGGGAATCTGTTAAGATTGGCGGTGGTGCCGCACCAATCGAAACCTCTGAGGGATGGCTTTTGTTCTACCACGGAGTAAGCGGAACCTGTAACGGTTTTGTATACAGTATCGGCGGTGCCATTCTGGATATTGATAATCCGTCTATCGTAAAGTACAGATGTGAGAATTATCTGCTGACTCCGGAAGAGTGGTATGAGGAAAGAGGATTTGTTCCGAATGTATGCTTCCCTTGTGCAACGCTGCAGGATGCAGACACAGGGCGGATTGCCATATACTATGGCGCGGCAGACAGCTATGTAGGGCTTGCTTTTACAAAGCTGGATGAGATTGTGGATTATATCAAGGATAACAGTGTGGTTACAGAACAGGATTCTGAGATTGGAATCCGGTAAATACCTGGCATTATAGCATTTGTGTTATTATCATGTGATTTATGTTATAATAAATAATAGATTGTATGCGGATAGGAAGAGAGAAAATACTGCCTGTATTCCTCCCTGAAATTCACGGTAGTATTTTCTTTCTGAATATTGACAAAGCTGAAAGCCGGATGCTGCAATCGAAGAAAAAGACAAATTTATTTGTTAGAGAAGATAAGGAGATTGCCATGGTAGTTGAAGAAGTAAAAAAAGAATTTTTGAATCATGTAATTCCGTTTTGGGAAAGATTAAAGGACGAAAATTATGGAGGCTTTTATGGGTGGCTGGATTATGATTTAAAGCTTGATAAGACAGCGGAAAAGGGATGCATTTTGAACAGCCGGATTTTGTGGTTCTTTTCAAATGCATATTTAACCTTTGGCGATAAATCTTACCTGGAATATGCAGAGCATGCATATTCGTTTTTGAAGGAAGCCTGTTTAGATAAAGTAAATAAGGGAATATACTGGTCACTGAATTATGACGGTACCGTATGCGACAGTACAAAGCATACATATAACCAGGCATTTGCCATTTATGCATTGTCCTCTTATTATGATGCAGTTAAAGAAGAAGAGGCAAAGGATATGGCTTTTTCGCTGTATCATTTAATTGAGAGCAAATGCAGGGATGAGAACGGGTATCTGGAAGCCTTTACAGAGGATTTCAAGCCGGAATCCAATGAAAAGCTTTCAGAGAATGGTGTGGAAGCCAAACGGACAATGAACACATTGCTGCATGTGTTTGAGGCATATACAGAGCTCTACCGTGTCAGCGGTGATGCCGGGGTGGCAGATAGCCTGCGTCAGATTTTGGATATCTTTGCGGATAAAATGTATAACCCTGCATTGGGAAGACAGGAAGTGTTTTTTGATGAGAATTATAACTCTCTGATTGATTTATATTCCTATGGCCACGATATTGAGACAGCATGGCTTATTGACCGGGGACTGGAGATACTAAATGATTCCGCATATACAAAAAGGCTTACGCCGATTACGGAGACGCTTACATCCCAGGTCTATAAAATTGCCTTTGATGGCTGCTCCATGCCTGCGGAGTGCTGTAATGGTGTGGTGGAGGAAAGTCGCATCTGGTGGGTGCAGGTGGAGGCAATGGTAGGCTTTTACAACGGTTACCAGAAGCATCCGGAAAAGGTGGAATATAAAAAGGCAGTGAAAGGTATCTGGGAATATATCAAAAACCATATGATTGATAAGCGTGTTGGCTCCGAGTGGTTCTGGGAGGTGGATAAAAACGGAGCGCCTTCCAGCCGGAAGCCGATTGTGGAGCCATGGAAATGTCCGTATCATACGGGCAGAATGTGTTTTGAATTAGTGAGGAGGAAAGCGGATGTTTAAGGAACAGCTTGAAAAGCAGATGGCGAGGTATGAGGAGGTCATCGGGAGAAAAAATAAAAAGACTGATTTTTATAACGGAATTTATGACCGGTGGGAGAATCCTGTACTTACAAGAGACCATATTCCTCTTACCTGGAAGTATGATATGAATCCGGAGACCAATCCCTATTTTATGGAGCGGCTTGGTGTGAACGCTGTGTTTAATGCCGGGGCAATTTATCTGGATGGCAAATATTATCTGGTGGCAAGAATTGAAGGAAATGACAGAAAATCCTTTTTTGGTGTTGCAGTCAGCGATAACGGGGTAGATGGCTTCCGTTTTATGGATTATCCGATACTTTTGGAGGATACCTGCCCGGATGAGACAAACGTCTATGATATGCGTCTGACAAAGCATGAGGATGGATATATATATGGTGTGTTCTGCTCCGAGAGCAAGGACAGGGAAAGCAATGATTTATCTGCGGCTGTTGCGGCGGCAGGAATTGTGAGAACAAAGGATATGGTAAATTGGGAACGCCTGCCAAACCTTAAGACCCTGCGCTCTCCACAGCAGCGGAATGTGGTTCTTCATCCGGAATTTGTGGACGGAAAGTATGCGTTTTATACCCGGCCTATGGATGATTTTATTGATACAGGCTCTGGTGGCGGTGTTGGGTTTGGCTTATGTGAGGATATAACCAATGCGGTGATTGATGAAGAGATTATCACCAGCAGGAGAAAGTATCACACCATAACCGAGGCGAAGAATGGCGCCGGTGCAGTGCCAATCAAGACAGAAAAGGGATTTATTCATATTGCACACGGTGTGAGAAACACAGCGGCGGGTCTCCGCTATGTAATATATGCCTTTGCCACGGATTTGAACAATCCGGCAAAGGTGATTGCAGAGCCTTCCGGCTTTTTGATTGCTCCATTAGGAGGAGAACGGATTGGTGATGTAAGCAATGTTGTATTTACCAACGGCGCCATTGTAAATGATGACAATGAGGTGTTTATCTACTATGCGTCATCTGATACCCGTTTGCATGTTGCGACGACTACAGTTGATAAGCTGGTGGATTATGTGTTTAACACACCGTCTGACCCATTGCGCTCTGTACTGTGTGTACAGCAGCGGACTGAATTCATCAAAAAGAATCTGGAATATCTGGATTCTTTTGAATAGATTTCATCCTTATAAGATGTAAAAAGCTGTATTTTAAGGTCCTGCGTTGTTGCTCTCCGTAGTTCCCCTTAACAAATATTCTGGAGTCAGAAACGCAAAGTCTGATTTCCATGTGAGCAGGACCTTAGAAGATGGCAAAGGAGGCTGTTATGAAGGTAGCTGGTATTTTTTCGGAAAATATGATTCTCCTGCGGGACAAAGAGGTGTGTGTGTTTGGCACCGGGGAAAACCGGGAGAAGATTCAGGTTGTAATAGATAATTTAGAGGCTGTGACAGAGGTATGTGACGGCAGGTGGCTCGTAACCCTTCCACCCCATAGTGCCGGCGGTCCCTTTGTCATGAAAATAAGCGGTAAGGATTGTGTGATTGAGATTGCCAACGTCATGTATGGTGAAGTGTGGTTTGCCGGCGGGCAGTCCAATATGGAATTGGAATTACAGAATGCCGATTACGGCAAAGAGGAGCTGGCACAGGCAGATTATCCGGATATCCGCTACTATAATGTGATAAAGACACCGTTTATTGATGATGAGGTGTTGAAAAAAGAGGCGGCGCAAAGCTGGCATATGTGTAAAAATGGCGATTTTCGGGATATGTCTGCAGTTGCGTATTTTTTTGCAAAGAAAACATATGAGCAGCTGCAGGTTCCCGTTGGGATAATTGACTGCTACCAGGGTGGTACTTCCATTTCCTGCTGGCTCAGTGAGGAAAATCTCAGAGGAATGCCGGAGGGGAGACCCTATATTGATGAGTATGAAAAGGTTACCGCAGGGCAGACAGAAGAGGAATATGACCTTGCGTTAGAAGAATATAATCAAAGACTTGGCAGCTATAACCGGAGAGTGGAGGAGCTGAAAAAAAAGAATCCGGGGATTACAATGGAGGAGCTGAATGACAGGGCAGGCTTATACCCGTGGCCGCCTCCAATGGGCAGGAAATCTTTATACCGTCCCTGCGGTCTGTATGATACCATGATTTGCAGAGTGGCTCCATACACGGTGAGAGGCTTTCTGTATTACCAGGGTGAAGAGGATGCCTTAAAGACAACGCATTATGACAGACTGCTGGAAAAGTTGATTGCACAGTTTCGCAGTGACTGGAGGGACTCGGCTCTGCCCTTTGAGATTATTCAGCTGCCTATGTTTATTGCTAAAAATGAGTCGGAGGATTATTCCTGGCCGGGAATCAGACAGGCTCAGGAGCAGGTACACCAGCTGGTGCCCTATACCGGTTTGACGGTGCTGCTGGACCTGGGAGAATATGACAACATTCATCCCACGGATAAAAAGACACCGGGAACCAGGCTGGCATTGCAGGTACTGGAAAAGGTATACAGGGAGCCGGTGGAGGGAAGCGCAATGTTTTTCCGCTTTGCCGAGCCTGCTAAGAATAAGCTTTCCCTGTCCTTTGCCAATACATATGGAAAAATTCAACTGCTGGAGAATGGGCTTAAGGATATAAGAGAGGCGGAAACAGAGGGAATGCCGACAGGCTTTGAACTGTCTCAAAATGGGACAGACTGGTATCCTGCCAGTGCAGTTATCCGGGGAGAACAGATTATCGTCTGGAGCGAGAGAACGCCCCGCCCGGCATTTGTGAGATATGGATATTTTAATTATGGTAAAGTAAATGTTTACAACCGGGCAGCCCTGCCGCTGGCGCCCTTTTGTGAACAGCTTTAGAAGGAGGATTATGGTGGATTACAGAGAGGCATATGAGAGCTGGCTTAAGGATGATTATTTCGATGAGGAAATAAAAAGGGAATTAAGAGAGATTGCAGCAGATGAAAAAGAAATTGAGGACCGTTTTTACCGGGAGCTGGAATTTGGAACCGGGGGACTGAGAGGTGTGATTGGTGCGGGAACCAACCGCATGAATATCTATACTGTGAGAAAGGCTACCCAGGGTCTTGCCAATTATATAATCAGGGCAAAGGGGCAGGAAAAGGGAGTGGCAATCGCCTATGACTCCAGAAGAATGTCGCCTGAGTTTGCAAAGGAGGCTGCGCTGTGCCTCAATTCCAACGGGGTGAAAACCTATATCTTTGAAAGCCTGCGCCCGACGCCGGAGCTGTCCTTTGCAGTCCGGGAATTAAACTGTATTGCAGGTATTGTGATTACGGCAAGCCATAATCCGGCGGAGTATAACGGCTATAAGGTATACTGGGAGGACGGTGCACAGATTACACCGCCTCACGATAAGAATATTCTGGCTGAGGTGGCGGCAGTCAGGGATTATTCAGAGGTATCCACCATGGCGGAGGCAGAAGCTGTAAAGCTTGGACTTTATAATGTGATTGATTCCGGTATGGATGACCGCTACATGGAGGAGCTGAAAAAGCAGAGTATTCATCCGGAGATTATCAAAAAAATGGCGGAGGATATTAAGATAGTGTACACTCCCCTTCACGGAACCGGAAATCTTCCGGTACGCAGAGTGTTGAAGGAGCTGGGCTTTCAGCAGGTATATGTGGTGGAGGAGCAGGAAGCGCCGGATGGCAATTTTCCTACCGTGTCCTATCCAAATCCGGAGGACCCAAAGGCATTTACCCTGGCTCTTGAGCTGGCAGCCCGGGTGGATGCGGATATTGTCCTTGCAACGGACCCGGATGCGGACCGTCTGGGGGTTTATGCAAAGGACAGTAAGACCGGCGAATATGTAAGCTTCACTGGAAATATGTCGGGTATGCTGATTGCAGAATATATACTGAGGGAAAGAAAAGCAGCCGGAACCCTTCCGGATAATGCAGCCCTTGTGAAGACCATTGTTACAACCAATATGGCAGATGTTCTGTGCAGGGACTATGATGTGAAGCTGGTTGAAGTGTTAACCGGGTTTAAATATATTGGTGAGCAGATTAAATTATTCGAGGAAAACGACAGCTATTCCTATGTTTTTGGATTAGAGGAGAGCTACGGCTGCCTGGCTGGCACCTATGCAAGGGATAAGGACGCCTGTGTGGCGGTTATGATGCTCTGTGAGGTTGCAGCTGCCTATAAGGCAGAGGGTAAAACCCTATGGGATGGGATGCTGGATATTTACGAAAAATACGGATATTTCAGAGAGGATTTACAGACCATTACATTAAAGGGGATTACCGGTGCTGAACAGATAAAGGGGATTATGGAGGATTTGAGAAAGAATCCACCGGCTGTTATTGGAGGCATCAGGGTAAAAGAGGTAAGAGATTACCAGGCATCCGTTGCCAGAGAATTGGAAACCGGAAAAGAGAGCAGTATTACGCTTCCGAAATCCAACGTACTTTATTTTGATATGGAGGATGACTGCTGGTGCTGTGCGAGACCATCCGGGACTGAGCCGAAGATTAAATTCTATATAGGTGTAAAGGCTGACAGCCTTGAAGCTTCTGATGAGATGCTCAAAAAGGTAACAGCAGACCTTATGGCAAGGATTGAAACTTAATACAGATAGGATATTGGCAATACAGGACACAAGGCATGTTAGGAGATGAGGATATGGAAATATTATATTTAAATCCGGTATTTAAACAGATGATTTGGGGCGGCAGCCGGATGCGGGAGGAGTATGGTTATGATATTCCGGGTGACAATACCGGGGAATGCTGGGCGGTCAGTGCCCATCCCCAGGGAGACGGAACCATTGCTTCCGGAGAATATGCCGGCAAAAAATTAAGTGAATTGTTTGAGGAAAAACGGGAGTTGTTCGGAAATATCCAGGGAGACCGTTTTCCGCTTCTCACCAAAATTATAGATGCGGAAAGTGATTTGAGTATACAGGTTCATCCGGATGATGCCTATGCCAGGGTACATGAAAATGGCTCCCTTGGAAAAATGGAGTGCTGGTATATACTGGACTGCAAGGAAGATGCCACGATTGTAATCGGTCACCATGCAAAGACCAGACAGGAGCTGGAGGACATGGTGAAAGAGGCAAGATGGAAGGAATTAATTCGTGAAATTCCGATTAAGAAGGGAGATTTTTTCCAGATTAATCCTGGCTGTGTCCATGCAATTAAGGGCGGCACCATGATTCTGGAAACCCAGCAGAACAGTGATATTACCTACCGCCTGTATGATTATGACCGCTTACAGGACGGTAAACGGAGACCATTACATATTAAACAGAGTCTGGATGTGATAAAGGTTCCCTTTGAGGAGGCACGGCAGGAGGCAGGAGAGAATCGAACCTCCAATGACTGGTTTGAACAGCTGATTACCTGTGAGTACTATACAATCTGGAAAGCGGAGCTTAAGGGAACGAAGAAGCTGGTGCAGGACCAGAAATTTTTAATCGGCTCCGTGATTGACGGAGCGGCTGTTATGGATGGAAGACAGATTAAAAAGGGGGAGCATTTTATTATTCCGGCGGGAATGAAGGATGTGTTGTTAGAGGGTGAGGCATCCTTTATATTTTCCGCAGTATCGTAGATATGGCAGAAAGGAAAAAACAGTTGTAGGAGAGGCAGATTTACAGGGAACACAATTGAGCATTTTTAGGGGAAAACAGTTGACGATGTTTGATTGTGTTCTTTTTGTACCCAAAAAGTCGGAATCTGAGGTGAAAACAGCTGCTTTTATAAATAGAAAAATGTGAAAAGGAGGGGAGACAGACAAAAGAAAATATCATTAAAAACGGGGATGAAATCAGGGATGAAGTGAAATCTTTTTTTATAAAAAGGAGGATGATTATGAGGAAGAGATTTTCTGGAAAGAGAGTCGCTGCGCTGGCGATGGCAGCGACAATGGCAATTTCTGTGATTAATCTGCCTGCAAATGCATTGGTGGCACAGGCAGCAGGAGAAGAGACAGAAACGGCAGTCTATCAGGAGGAGGATGTCTCCGGGGCATCGGAAGCGCCGTCGTCTGAGACAGCAGCAGATGAAGAGGCTGTGCTTACAGACAGTACTACAGAGGCAGAGCCTGTAACAGAGGAAGAGCTGCCTGCAAAGGAAACGGAGACAGACAGTGATTCAGAGTATGACAAGCTTACGGCTGCCTTTGCCGGCTGTGCATTTGATACTGCATCCGGCTGGGATGAGCATATGACAGATGGAAGTGGAACCGAATATAATTCAACTGTAGATTTTACCGGAGTGCCGAAACAGGGGGCAAAGGTGATGGCAGATGTGCTGGTCAAAAGCGATACTGCTCCGGCTTATTCGGGAGAGATTAAATTCAAGGGTGTAATGCGCCTGGGGGATAACTGGAATTTTGTCCAGAGCCAGAGCTATCCGGCATTAAAGGCGGAAAGTTTCAAGCTGGCTGACGGAACGCAAAACTGGTATAAGGCCACCGTTGAATGGGAGTTTGGCGCTAAGGTAGATGCCTGGTATGGTGATTATAAAGGCGGGAATGACTTTGCGGAAGTGGTGACAGAGGAGCTGAAGGCAATCACCATTGGCTGTGCCGGTGCAAATACGGATTTTGCCGGAGATATCTATATTACCAATGTTCAGTTTACAGACGGTGAGGAGCCGCAGGAGCTGGAAAAACAGGAGCCTTCTGTGATTGCGGATTTTGCCACAGGCATTGACGGCTGGGCAGGTGAAGCAGGATGGGATTATTCCCATGGACAGGCCGGCTTAGAGGATAAGACGGCAGAAGCGGAAGCAGAATGGGATGCCGATACACAAAGCCTTAAAATGATTGTAGACTACTCTGCTGACGCAGCATCCGGATGGAGTGAGGCGAAGGTAAAGGGAACATTTACTCCGGTTAGTGTGAAAAACTATAATATGGTTACCTTTACGCTGCGCTATCCGTCCTCCATGGAAACTGTGCGGACAAAGCTGTTTATGAGTGATGAGACGGGAGCTGTTGAAATATTAAATGCTGAGGGCTCCTTCCGTACAAAGACGGTGAAGGATTTAGGAAACGGATGGTCAACCGTAACAATCAGAGGGGAGTTCTCACCGAAGGATGTTGAAGCTGCTAATCTGACCATCGGTATTGTTGGACCATATGCAGATTTAAAAAATGTGTATATTGATGATGTACAGCTGGGACAGCTGGACGCATCAGAGGACTATGTTGAGATAACCGAGCAGGTGAAGTCCCAGGGAGATGTGGCAGACTTAAGTGGTATGGCGGATACGGTTAAGCTTGTAGATGGTGATGCAACCAATGAGACGAAGGTACTGGCAGCATATTTAGCCGGTCTGCAGAAGAGCGGACAGGTGCTGTTTGGCCATCAGAATTCAACCTTCAAATCTGTCCGGGATAAGGGTGTAACCTCCGACGTGAAGGATATTACGGGCTCTGAAGCAGGTCTGTTCGGAATTGATACCTTAGCCCTTGCAGGTGTGGAGACAGAACAGACTACAAGACAGGGAGCGCTGGATGCTTCCATTGCCGCATCTAAGAAGGCGTATAATGGCGGTTCATTGATTTCTTTATCCTGTCATATGCCGAACTTTACAAACAGCAAGATTAAAGCAACAGGAGATGAGACCTATCCATATGATTTTACGACATGTGATTTCTCTGAGTCAAAGGATTTGACACCGTGTGCAGATTACATATTAGAGGGCGGCAAATATAATCCACAGTTTAATGCATATCTGGACATCATTGTGGATTATGCCCTGGCATTGCAGGAGGATGGAATTCCGGTATTATTCCGCCCGTTCCATGAGAACAGCGGTGGATGGTTCTGGTGGGGAACTTCTACCAGTGTGGAATCCTATCAGGCAATGTGGAGATACATGGTAAACTATTTAGAGGAGAAGGGTGTGCATAACTTCTTATATGTATATTCTCCAAATGGTCCGATTTCCAGTGAGGCAGAGTATCTGGAGCGTTATCCAGGCGATGCCTATGTAGACGTATTGGGCTTTGATTATTATGATGACTATGCAGATGCAAATGTATATACAGGCGATAATTTCTTTGATGCGCTGGCAGACAGCTGTGATATTGTGGCAGGTCTGGCAAAGACGAAGGGAAAGATTCCTGCCATTGCAGAAACGGGAATCCGTATTACCGGGGCAGATAAGAACAGTCTGATGGTAACGGGCAATCCTACGAAGGATAAGGACTGGTATAATAAGGTCGTAAACACCGCATCCGAACATGACATACCGTATTTCCTGTTATGGGCAAATTTTGACAGCGGGAATTTCTTTGTGCCATATAAATACAGCGATACATTAGGACAGGAAATGATTAATGACTTTATTTCTTCCTACAACAATGAAAATTCTATTTTCGGAAACGGAACCAATTTCTATACCACCGGTGAAAGTGGAAATGCCAGTGCAGCTGCCGGCAAGGCGGATACAGTTTCCTTAAGCGGATACAGCGAAGAGATAACGGGTTACATGATTGCTCCGAAGAATTATGAGGTAATCAAAGAGCCATGCGAGCTGAAAGCCTTTGTAAAAAATGCAGGCAAGGTAGAATTTAAGCTTCAGACAAAGGAGGGCGGTGAAGCAGTTACGGTTTCTGCTGTAAAGGATGGCAACATTTATACCGCAGCCCTAACAAAAGAAATCCTTGCAAAGCTCGGAGAGACCAGCACTGGTATTGTAACCTTAACCGCAGACGGACAGGAACTGGGTCTTGCGAAATTTATTAACTTTAATAAGGATGCAGACGTTCTGCCGCAGAATGTGTTTGACAACTTTGAGTACTACTATGGGAATGACGGATTGCTGCAGAGCAAATACGGTTCTGCAAATTCCGCAGCAAACTGCAGCTCTTCCATGACATTGGATGAGACAAATAAGGCAGAGGGAAGCTATGGCGGTGCATTTAATTATAAGCTGACCTATAAGGGCTCAGAGGTATGGACAGGCGGTCTTGGCAGAGTATTTGATGCGGGCAAAACAGACTTTTCAAAATACAATGCCATTTCCATGTGGGTAAAACCGGATGGAAACGGACAGAAGCTGGTAATCCAGTTAAATGACAGCTATGAAGCATATCTGACGGATTTTGTAAAGGGTAACAAAGCACAGTATGTCACGATTCCGTTCAGTAAATTTGTGAAAAAGGGCGGCAGCGACATTGTGGATGCGGCTAATATTACAAGCTTTAAAATCTGGTGTAATTCTGTTCCGGCAAATTATACGGGAACAAAGGATGAGGATGGCAATTATACCGTAGAGAGCGTTATCTGCTTTGACGATATCAGGGCGGTAAAAATCAGTGATGCAGATTTGGCAAAAGCAGGTACCAATGGTCTTATCGTCAGTGATGCCCCGTTGAAGGATTTGCTGACAGAAAATACGGAGCCATCCAAGCCGGTACAGCCAGTTAATCCGCAAACTCCAACTACAGAGCAGGGCACAACCGAGGCATCCGTGGTAGAAAAGGAGCCGAATATTCAGACAGCTAAGCAGACAACAACCTCTATAACACTTAAGTGGAAAAAGAATGAAAAGGCAAAAGGGTACTATGTGTATGCATATGATTCTGCTAAGAAAAAATATGTAAAGGTTAAGGACACGACAAAGACCTCTGCAAAAATAACGAAAATCAGTGGTAAGAAGTTAAAAGCCGGTACTACTTATAAGTTCAAGGTAACAGCCTATACGAAGTCCGGTAAGAAAAAGACAACGATTAAGAATTCAACTTATAAGCTTAGCGCTGCAACGGCACCGAAGAAGGTAAGCTTTACCAGTGTAAAGAAGAAATCCTCCAGCAAGGCAGTATTAAAGTGGAAAAAGGTATCTGGAGCATCCGGATATGAAATTTACATGAAGACTGGCTCTAAGGGAAAATACAAGCTGGTGAAGACTGTTAAAAAGGGAAAGACAGTCAGCTATACCAAGACAAAGCTTAAAAAGAAGACAAAATATTCCTTTAAGGTCCGTGCATATAAAACCGTGGGCGGTAAAAAGGTTTATGGAAGCTATTCAAGGGTGAAGACAATTAAACTGAAATAATTATCACAGGAAACCCCATACGGAGTGAAATCATTCCGTATGGGATTTTTCCGTAGGCAATTGCCCATTACTTAATGCTTGAAAGGAGGCAGGTTATTATGGAATATATCAAGGGTTTTACCTTTGCACCCTTTTGTAAAAGGGGTGTTTTGTCAAGGGAAAGCAGTTATGAAAGCTTAAAAATGATGAAAGAGTCAACAGGGTGCAATACGGTTATCTTTGCTCCAGCCGGCCTGCAGGAGACGGCGCAGTCGGAACGGATTGATTTCCGGTCAGAGGATACCTGTAATGATGAAGAGCTTTGCGAAATCATTTCTTATGCCAAGGAGCTGGGACTTTATGTGGGAATTAAGCCTACCGTGAACTGTAAAAATGGCACATGGCGTGCCCATATAAATTTTTTTGATGAGGATGTTCCCTGTGAGCCGAAGTGGTGTAACTGGTTTGAGGCATATAAAACCTTCCAGCTCCATTACGCCGGGATTGCCCAGAGGATGAATTGTGAGATGTTTATTGCCGGCTGTGAAATGGTGATGGCGGAGAGAAGGGAACAGGAGTGGAGAAGCCTCATTGCAGATATCCGCTCCGTATATCATGGTCTTGTGTCCTATAATACAGACAAATACCAGGAGCATAATGTAAAGTGGTGGGATTGTGTGGATATCATATCCTCCAGCGGGTATTATCCGGTAGACGACTGGGAGAACCAGCTGCGGCGCATTGAAAAGGTGGTAAACAGCTTCCATAAACCATTTTTCTTTGCGGAGACCGGATGTATGTCAGTGGAGGGCTCCAAATATGTGCCAAATGACTGGAATATGGATGGCAATGTGGATGAGTCCGGTCAGGCGGAATGGTTCGAGGCGATGTTTAAGGAGCTTGAAAAAAATACGTGGATACAGGGTCTTGCAATTTGGTCATGGGATGATATATTGTATAGAAAAGATACTATGAGTAAAAAAGGTTACGAGATATATGGAAAGAAAGCGTTACAGGTGGTGAAGGAGCATTTCGCAAAGCTGTAAGGCAAAATTGTTTCAAGACTGGGAGCAATAATATGGGAAAAAAGAGAGAGAGACTTACAATTGGATTGCTGGCAAGCGGTATTGTGGATGAGTTTACGATGCCGGTCTGTAAAGGGGTCATGCATGCGGCGAAGGAAGCAGATGTGAATCTGGTGGTTTTTCCGGGGAAATATCTGGACAGGGATTTGACGGAACGCAGAGAGATTATGTATGAATACCAGTATAATACGATATTTTCCTATGCAAAAAAGGAAAATATAGATGCCCTGATTGTGTCTGCTGACAGTATCGGATGCTACACAACGCAGGAGCGGATTATACAGATGCTGTCGCAATATGAAGGGATTCCATGTATTTTAGTTGCTTCTAAAATAGATGGCTATGTGAGCGTTAACTATGATAATCATAAGGGTATCCGGGCGGGTATGGAGTATCTGATTAAGAACCTGAAATGCCGGAAATTCGGCATGGTAGGGGGACCGGATGATAATACAGATGCGTATGAGAGAAAACAGGCATTTAAGAATATATTGGAAGAGTATGGGATTCCCTTCGAGGATAAGAATTATGTGGAGGGCAATCTGTCGAGATTCAGTGGCAGCGCATTCCGGAAGCTGCTGGATGATAATCCGGATATAGAAGCGGTTTTCTGCGTTAATGATGACACAGCCATAGGACTTTATGATGAGATGAAGAGGCGCAATCTGGTTCCGGGAAAGGACATTATGGTTTTTGGATATGACAATATCATTTTAGGGGCGCAGTCCAAGCCATCCCTTTCTTCTGTCTGGGCAGACCCGGTGGAGCTGGGAGAAAGGGCATTTCAGAATGTAATGCGCATGATTCGCGGAGAAGCCGTAACCAGTGAGGTTTTACCTACCAGGTTTATTAAGAGAAATTCCTTTGGAACCCTGTCGGGGAATATGGGGAAAGAGGAAGACAGTCTGTTAGACAGGAATCATATAGATGATTATTTTGACAATATATTTTACCGGTATAAGCATGAAGGCTCAGACGGGGATGTGTCCAAAATCCGCCAGCCCTTTAGGGAGATGATGGAGGGTCTGTTCCGGTTGTCCGATGGATATGAGGTGGATGTACAGGAGCTGTTTGATAATTTTCTGAGATGCAACCCATTGGAGTATGCGGATATGGATAATCTGTTGATTTACTTTGAACAGGTCTATTATGCGCTGAAGTCGGGAAAAGCATTGTCAGGCAGCAGCTATGAATGGAAGGAAGACTTTGTTCTTTTTTATAAGAAAATTATCCGGGCAATGGATTACCGGTTTGGCAGCATGCGTGAGGCTGAGGAAAATACAAGCTTCTCCATGAAACTATTCGTAAGGGATATCCTGCAGTTTGAGAAAGGAAATGACCAGAGCTATTCTATGCTTCTGGATAATCTGGGCTGGATGGACGTCAGGAATGCATATGTGTATGTATTTGAAAAGCCAATCATGCATCTGTACAGAGAAGAATTTAAGCTGCCGGAGGAATTGTATCTGAAGGCAGTGCTAAAGAACGGAAGTGTACAGACGGTGCCTGCAATCCATCAAAAAAAGAGGATTTCCGATATTTATTCTAACAGTGAATTGAATCCGGAGCGGTATTCAATGGTGATGCTGCCTTTGTTTTCAAATGAAATCCTTTATGGAGTTGTGTTATGTGATTTGACAGATAAAATGTTTGGAAATGGTGAGTTTCTGGTAAACCAGATGAGCTCAGCCGTAAAAATGATTCAGCTGTTAAAGATTAATGAGAGCATCCAGCAGCAATTAGAGGAAAGCCTTGTCACATTGAGAGAGAACAATATTGCACTGGATAATCTGTCAAAGTCGGATGGCCTGACGGGAATCTATAACCGCCGGGGATTTTATGATGCGGCGGGAAAGCTGGTGGAGGAGAACAGAAGGCTGGGCAAGTCGGTGCTGGTGGCTTATGTGGATATGAACAATTTAAAGATAATCAATGACCGGTATGGACATGAGGAGGGAGATTTTTCCCTGAAGCTCATTGGAGACATTTTAGTGGACACAATGGGAGACAAAGGAATTACTGGAAGAATTGGCGGAGATGAATTTGCCTGCGCCATAGAATATGAGGCGGAGGATGAGGGAAAAAGCCTTTTGGAGACAATATACGGTAAGTTTACAGCGTATAATGAGAAAAGCGAAAAACCATATAATGTTACGGTTTCAGCAGGGGCTTATGTGTTAAGGGCGGCAGAACAGCTGGATTTGAAGGAAGCGCTTACCCTGGCAGATGAAAAGCTTTATGTGGAAAAACAGAGAAGGGTAAAAATTGTGGCAAAGGGAGAAATCCCGGGATAAAAAATGATAAATATGAAAAAAACTGGCATAATAGATAATGCCAGTTTTTTTAAAATCGGGGCGACAGGATTTGAACCTGCGACCTCTTAGTCCCGAACCAAGCGCTCTACCAAACTGAGCCACGCCCCGTAAAATATGTATAGACAGATATTGCCATCCGCAAATCAAAAGCCTACTTGACTGATTATAAACTTGTATGGCGGGAAATGCAAGGGGAAACTTTGATTTTTTTTGAAATATATTGTCAGCTTAAAATTATATAATTTCCATATACTAAAAGTGCAGTCATAGGATTGCACTTTTTTGCACAATTGTCTGAATGAGACAAGGAGGGATTTTATGGGCAACACAGCTGGCGATTTTTATAATCCTGCAATAGCAATGGCAGCCCGGAGCCTTTGGGCTTTTTCCCATAACAGTAAGGCGCAGTTTGTAGAAGAACTGTTAGAGAGCAAGGATGACATTGATGCACGGGAGGTCATTGAGCATATGGATGACTTTTCCTGCCGGGAAGAAATGGAGCGCTTTGTGGAGAACTGTAAACCGGAAGACTAGTGCAGGAGAGGAGCTGTTCCAGAAAAAAATTGGTTTTCCGGAACAGCTCCGTTACATAACTTTTAGCAATAAATGGGTTGACAAATGGCAGGTGTGCGTGTATGATAACGAAGAAATGTTAACCCGAATAAATAAATATGGTTAACAATTGAAAGGCGCAGAAGAATGGATTTTTTAAAGCTTGCAGCCGGGCTGTCTGTTTACAATGGCGGTGAGTACGACGGATATGTAATAGGCAGGGCAGCCTTAGAGCTATCCGGTAAAATTGTAAAAACTGCAAACAGAATCCGGGTGAAAAGAAAAAATTATGTGGTTATGGATGTGACGGGATATGGCGCAGACCAGGAGATAACAGGCAGACTGGAAGTGACCATGGTAAAACCACCGGCTGGCTTCAAGGTGCAGGCCGGGGAGCCGGAGAAGGAAGATGGGGCATGCTTGTTTACACAGGAGCAGGTGGACAGATATCTTCTGGCTGTGCAGGACACAAATCCAATCCACAGGGGAAAGGCGGCTGTGGTTCCGGGGCTGATGCTGGTGGATTTCTTATTACAGCAGGAAGTGCCTGTACAGAAGATACGTTTTGTGGAGCCCCTTTTGGTAGGGACTTCATTTGTTGTGGAAAAAGATTGGTCAGGCATCCGTATTCTGTCGGTGAACCGGAAAATCTGTTATGCAAAATTATAATACATAGTGAGGAGAAAAATTATGAATGAGAAGAAAAAAATGAAGCTATCCACTACACAGATTACTAAAATTGCATTGATGACAGCCTTTGTCAGTGCAGCCTCTTATCTGAGGATTCCACTTCCCTTTTCCGAGGCGGCAATTACCGGACAGACGCTGGCAGTGAATCTGGTGGCACTGGTTTTATCGCCGGGAGAGGCGTTTGTTACAATGCTGTGCTACTGGCTGCTGGGAGTAGTGGGAGCGCCGGTTTACGGTGGTGCGGCAGGACCCGGTAAGATGTTTGGCCCGGCAGGGGGATATTTTGCAGCATTTATGCTGGCGGTGGTTTTGATTGCCAGATTAAGAGGAACAAAGTATAATATTATCAGATATGCACTTGTCACAATTTTAATTGGAATTCCGGTTATTGACGGTATTGGTTTTATCTGGATGAAGGTGGCTGCCGGTATGACCTGGAAGGCTGCATTTATGGCAGGATTTTTACCATTTATCCCATTGGATATCGTAAAATGTATTGCGGCGGTACTCCTTGCGAAGCCGGTTCAGAGCGCTTTCTATGCGATTGAGGGAAGTATGGGAAGAGCGCCTAAGACAGCGGACTGAGAAATGCGGGAATCTCCGTTTTGTGGCACAGGTGCAATTGGAAAACAGGAGATTCATATGGACAAAGTAGGCATTATCGGTGGTTTGAGAAGTTATATCGGCATAGAAAATGGAATGTATAAGCATACCAGTGCGGAGCAGTTGGGAGCGTCTGTTTTGCGGCAGGTAATTGACAGATACCAGCTTCCGCTCCGGGACATTGACTGGATAATAGCAGGCAACAGCGTAGCCGCCGGAGGAAATCCGGCAAGATTAGCCATGTTAGAGGCAGGGCTGCCAGAGGAGATTCCTGCTCTTACCGTGGATGTGCAGTGCGGTTCAGGCTTAGAGGCGATAGCCATAGGTGCGGCAAAGATTGAAAGCGGGCTGGCGGATGTTGTCATTGCAGGAGGCATGGAAAGCTGTTCCACGAAGCCGGTGCGGATGCGGAACCGGAATCATCCGGA
Source organism: uncultured Clostridium sp. (assembly GCA_900544905.1). Lineage (GTDB taxonomy): Bacteria > Bacillota > Clostridia > Lachnospirales > Lachnospiraceae > CAG-590. The sequence goes on along the minus strand of UQXF01000017.1, from coordinate 18,192 downwards.
TTATGTGGAAAACCAGACCGGGGATAAATATGGTTTATCTGCCGGAGATGTCCACAGTGAAAATGTGTATCATGTGGCAAAGTTTGCACCGGGCAGACCGGATGAGCTTGCTATGCTGCAGGGCGCAGAAAATGTGGCAGAGCTTTGGAATATGGACATACAAAGGCTGAATCAGTATGTGATTACCAGTCATAGAAGAGCGGCTGAGGCTGCGGAAAACGGGGAACTGCAAAATGTGATTGCAGCTCCCTGTTCTTCGTGTGATGAAGGAATCCGTCCGGGCATATCCCTGCGGCTGCTGGAACGGCTTCCGGCGCTGGTTCCGGGAGGAAGGTATGTGACGGCTGGAACAGCCTGTTTAACCCATGACGGGGCGGCCTTTGTGGTGCTGTGTTCTCTGGATTATGCAAGAGCCCACGGTCTGGAAACCGCAGCAGTGGTGGAGGATGTGGTATCTGCGGGAGGAATACCGGAACGCAGTCCGGAGAGCATAATACCGGCGATTGATAAGCTGTTGCGGCGCAGCTGCCTGACAGCAGACCGGATTACAGCCTGGGAGTGTAACGAGGCATTTGCGGTAATTGATTATCTCATGGAAGAACGGTTTGGACAGACAGGAGAACGCCTTAATATATTTGGAGGCGCTTTGGCCTATGGGCATCCTTACGGAGCCTCCGGAGGAATTATTACCCTGCATTTACTGGAGGCATTAAAAAAGCTGGATATGCCGGGGCAGGAGCGGCACCGGTATGGTGTTGCGGCGGTGGCGGCGGCAGGCGGGGTTGGAACCGCTATGCTGCTCAGAAGATAAAAGAAGCGTATAGGTATAGAAGGAAGCGTTCATTGCAGGCGGGATAAGTATGAATTACAGAGATATGCTGGAAAAGCAAAATCCGGACAAAATTATGATAATAGAGGACGGGAATGTGGTAACCTACGGTCAGCTTTTAAAGCTGGCAGAGCAGGAGAGGAAAGGACTGGAGAAGAACAGGCTTGTGTTCCTCCGGCGGAAAACCATTGCAGGGGAGCTGGCGGCATTTATTGCCTGCCAGGGAGGCGCCGGTGTGCCGGTGCTTGTACCGGACACAACGCCGGAGAGGGAAATAGAGGCGCTGAAAGGGACAGCGGTTCCAAAGCATGCTGTAATGGGTGTGCTGACCTCCGGAACCACAGGGGGACATAAGGTACTGTTCCGCACCTATGAGAGCTGGGCTGATTTTTTCCCGTGTCAGAATAAGATATTTTCCATGACGGAGGATACGGTTATGTTTGCCCAGGGCTCCCTTGCGTTTACGGGAAATTTAAATCTCTATATGGCATTGTTTTCGGTGGGAGGGACAGTGGTGGCAACGAAGCGGTTTGCCCCCCGGTACTGGCATTCCCTGATTCAGGAGTATATGGCGGATGCCGTTTACCTGATTCCGGCGAAAATGCTTGCACTCTGCAGGGTGGTTAAAAGTCCCTGCACCGGGGTGAAGCATTTTGTCACAGGCTCCCAGTCCTTTGGAATCCGGGAGCTTAACCGGGTGAAGAAATGTTTTCCGGAAATGAAGGTGACGCTGTACTATGGCTCCAGCGAGGCAAATTATATCACCTATCTCCATGAGGAGGATATGACGGAGGATTCTTCCCTGGTGGGCTGGGCATTTCCCCAGGTAGAGGTGACCATAAGGGAAAATGTATTTTATGTGGATAGCCGGTATGGTATGATTGGAATGGAGCATCCTTTCTGCACAAATGATTTGGGACATGCGGATACGGAGGGGAAATTCTATTTTGACGGCAGACGGGATGACCTGTTGAATGTAAATGGGAAAAAATGCTCAGCCTATGCCATAGAGCAGGCTATGCGGAAGGCGCTGGATATATCGGAAGTCCTGGTAAAGACAGAGAGGGAAAAGGACAGGGATGTTCTGGTGGCATTTTATGAGAGAGGGGAGCAGTTTGCAGCGGTGGCAGAGGTGAGAAAAAGCCTGAAGCGGGTATTGCCGGAGCAGCAGATTCCAAAGAAATTTATTCATGTAAAACAGCTGCCCAGAACAGACAGCGGAAAAGTAAAGAGAAATTTGTAATCAGGAGGCGGCAATGCGGTTTATACATTTAGCGGATTTGCATATCGGTAAAAAAGTAAATGAATTTTCCATGCTGGAGGAGCAGAGATATGTGTTAGAGCAGGTGCTTGCCACGGCGGAGCAGAGAAAGCCGGACGGGGTGATTCTGGCAGGTGACATCTATGACAAGGCAGTTCCGGCAACAGAGGCAGTACAGCTGCTGGACTGGTTTTTAACGGAGCTTTCCAGGAGGAAGCTGCCGGTCTATATGGTAAGCGGGAATCATGACAGCGGGGAGCGTCTTGCTTTTGGGGCGGATTTATTAAAGCAAAGCAGGATATATGTATCTGCGCTGTATGATGGCACCCTGGAACCGGTTGTACTGGAGGATGACTACGGAAAGCTGAATCTGTATCTCCTGCCCTTTGTGAAACCGGTACATGTGAGAAGAAGTCTCTGCCGGCAGCAGGAAGACGGTGTGGAGCCGGAGGAGATACAGACCTATCAGCAGGCAATAGAGACGGTGCTGAAGCGTGCGGATATTCATGCCGGGGAGCGGAATGTATTGGTTGCCCACCAGCTGGTTACCGGCGCATCAAGATGTGACTCAGAGGATTTGTCGGTGGGAGGCCTGGATAATGTGGACGCTTCCTTATTTAAAGATTTTGATTATGTCGCATTGGGGCATATCCATGGTCCCCAGAGCATGACAAGGGACACCATCCGCTATGCAGGAACCCTGCTGAAATATTCCTTTTCCGAGTGCAATCATGAAAAATCCATTACCTTAGTGGAGGTGAAGGAAAAGGGAAATGTGTCCATTGAGACGATACCGGTTGTGCCGAAGCATGATATGCGGCAGATAAAGGGAAGCTATGAAGCCCTGATGGCAAGGGATTATTATAAAAACAGCAATAGAGAGGATTATCTGAAGGTTATCCTGACGGACGAGGAGGAGCTTCCTGAGGTTATGGGAAGACTGCGCACGGTATATCCCAATATTATGAAGCTGGAATATGAAAATACCAGAACGAAGAGCAACGGTGCAGTACAGTCAGTGGAGACGGCGGCGGATAAAAGTCCCATGGAATACTTTACGGAATTTTATGAGATGCAGAATAATCAGCCTATGACCCCGGAACAAAGCCGGATAGTGGAGGCTATGATGGAGCAGATATGGGGGGATGAAAGATGAGACCGGAAAAATTAATTATTTCAGCCTTTGGCCCTTTTGCAGAGGAGGTGACCATTGATTTTTCAAAGCTTGGCACCCAGGGACTTTACTTAATTACCGGCGATACCGGCGCAGGAAAGACTACCATATTTGACGCCATAACCTTTGCCCTTTATGGTGAGGCAAGCGGGGATTACCGGGAGAGTAACATGTTCCGGAGCAAATATGCCAGTATGGAGACAAAAACCTTTGTGGAGCTCACATTTTCTTATCAGGAAAAACAGTATAAGGTACGGAGAAATCCGGAATATCTGCGCCCCAAGGGAAGGGGTGAGGGAATGACAACCCAGAAGGCAGAGGCGGTGCTGGAGTATTCAGATGACAGACAGCCGGTGACAAAGGCTTCGGAGGTGACGAAGGCGGTTACCCGGATTATCGGATTAGACAGAAACCAGTTTACACAGATTGCAATGCTGGCGCAGGGAGAATTCCGGAAATTGTTAATGGCAAGCACGAAAGAGAGGGAAGCCATTTTCAGGGACATTTTTTGCACCAAGCAATATAAGGATTTACAGGACAGATTAAAATCAGAATTTTTGAAGAATAATAATATGTATCAGCAGCTTATGCAGAGAATCCGGCAGTTTGCAGAGGGAATCCGGTGCGATGGTGCTTCTGCCTGTTTTCAGGAGCTGGAGAACCTTAAAAATGCAGAGGGACTGGTATCGAAGGACGACCTGATGGATTTGCTGGAGAATATTCTGGCAGAGGATAAGAAGCTGGTACGGGATTACGAAAAAGCAGTCGGGACATTACAGAAAAGCCTTGCAGAGCTGGATAAGAGAATCGGCGCGGCGTCAGAGCTTGAAAAGGCAGAAAAGAATCTGGAAAAAACAGAGCGCACCATCTCATCCTTACAGCAGGAGGCAGAAGAGCGAAAGCAGGCGGCGGATTCTGCTGCCAGGGAAGCAGGGCGCTGTAAAGAACTAGCAGCACAGAGAATCCGGATTACAGAAAAGCTTTCCGATTATAAAAGGCAGTCAGAGCTCACCGGAGAGATTGGGAAAAAGGAACAGGAGCTTGTGGCATTGAAAACGAACAGGCAGAGAACCTTGGAGAAAAGGGAAGAAAGCGGCAGACAGATTGCCGTCCTTAAGGAGACCATGGAACGGGAAAAGGATGCCGGAAAAGAGAGGGTACGGACGGAGGGAGTACTTTACAAGACACAGACTCATTTTGCAGCGGTTGCAGGGCTTGAAAAAAAGCAAAGGGAATACAGGAAACAGGGAAAAACAGCGGAGCAGGCAAAAAAACGGTATCTGGAGAAGGCGGAGCGGTGTGAGGAAATAAGACAGGATTTTCAGGAAAAGGAAAGACTGTTTTATGATGCCCAGGCAGGTGTTCTGGCGCAGACCCTAAAGGAGGGAGCTCCCTGCCCGGTATGTGGTTCTGTGGAGCATCCCCATCCCGCAGATGTCCACAGGGAAGTACCCTCCAAGGAGCTGCTTGACGAGGAGAAAAGGAAGCTGGAGGCATTTGAAAAGGAAAGAGAAGAGAGCAGTATGGATGCCGGAAGACAGGAGGAGAAGCTTAAGCATATGGAGCAGGATATCCGGGAAGAGATAAAAAATCTGTCCGGGACGGCGGCAGACGGTGTTCTGGCAGCTGGGGACTTAAGCTTGGCATCCATGGAAGAGCTGGAAAGTTTGGTACAGCGGCAGAAGCGTGTTCTGGAAGAAGAAACAGATTCTTTAAATGCCATGCTGAAGGAGTGTGAACAGCGGGAGAAGATTTATACGGATGCCGCCGGGAAGCTGCCGGAGGTTACAAAAATCCTGGAAGAGCTGGAAAAACAGAGTTTTGAATATCAGGAACAGCAGACAAAGCTTGAAACCTGTCTGGTACAATGGCGGGAACAGCTGGCAGAGCTTACAGAAAGCCTGTTGTTTGAAAATGAACCGGCTGCCAGAGCAGAGCTTACCCGGTTAGAGAAGGAAGAGGAGCATTTAGAAAAGCTGGCGAAGACATCGGCAGAGGCACTTGCAAAATGTGAGAGTGCCTTAAGGGAACAGGAAGGGCAGAAAAAGATACTTATAAAGCAGCTGTCAGCCGGCGGGAAACAGGATTTGGAGTTTTTGAAGCAGCAGCGCAGGGAGATTGACGCAGAGCAGAAACGAAAGCAGGGCAGCAAGGAAGATATAGCCTCCCGGTATCAGGCAAATCTGGATATCAGAGACAGGCTCCAAAGGGAGTGGAAGCAGTTAGAGGAGACGGAAAAAGGGTATCAGATAATGAAAGCCCTGTCCGATACGGCAAACGGAGGACTGGCAGGCAGAGATAAAATTATGCTGGAAACCTACATTCAGATGACTTATTTTGACAGGATTTTATCCAGGGCAAATATACGCCTGCTGAAAATGACAGATGGACAATACGAGCTGGTACGCAAGAAAGGCGCCAGCAACCAGAGAAGCCAGTCCGGACTGGAGCTGGATGTAATGGACCATTATAATGGTTCGGTAAGAGGCGTGCAGACGTTATCCGGAGGGGAATCCTTTATGGCGTCCCTGTCCCTGGCATTAGGACTTTCGGATGAGATTCAGATGGCTGCCGGAGGAATACGGCTTGACACTATGTTTGTGGACGAGGGCTTTGGCTCTCTGGATGATGAGACCCTTTCAAAGGCAATTCAGGTTCTCGGAAGCCTGACGGAGGGAAACCGTCTGGTGGGAGTGATATCCCATGTGACAGAGTTAAAACAGCGCATTGATAAGCAGATTGTAGTCAAAAAAAATTATGCAAAAGGCAGTACAGTCTGCATAGAATAGACAGGTTAAATAAAAGGAAAACAGGAAGGAAATGGTGGCAATATGAAAAAGCAGGGAATTATTTTTGATATGGATGGAACATTGTGGGATTCCGCAGAAGGGGTGGCACAATCCTGGAACTGCATTGTTGCGCAGGAGTATACGCCGGACAGAGTGATTACGGCAGAGGAAATTCAAAGCGTCATGGGTAAAACCATGGATAAGCTGGCAGAGGCACTGTTTCCGGAGCTTCCGGAGGCGCAGAGGATGGAACTGCTGGAAAAATGCTGTGCATATGAGAATGAATATCTCAGAGAACATGGCGGGATTTTATATGATGAACTGGAGAACACATTAAAAAGGCTGTATGCAGAATATCCCCTGTATATTGTAAGTAACTGCCAGAGCGGTTACATAGAAGCCTTTCTGGAATACTATGGATTTGGCCATTATTTTGAGGATATAGAATGTTATGGAAATAATGGATTGAAAAAAGGTGACAATATTCGCGGATTAACAGAGCGAAATGGACTTACGGATTCGGTTTATGTGGGAGATATTCAGGGAGACTATGATGCCAGCAGGGAGGCAGGAGTAAAGTTTATCCATGCCGCCTACGGTTTTGGCACAGTGGCAGAGGATGTTCCGGCAATCCGGTGTATTGCAGAGCTGCCGGAGCGTGTAAAAGAAATCTTTTCGTAAATTGCTGTTATAAAAAATTACAAATTTCCAAATTCACGCATACATTCCTCCTTTTGACAAATACTATGACTATCTTTGGAACGTCCATTGCAATGGTGCAGCGAAAGCTCTTTGCAGGAGATGATGTTCCATTATCTAATTACAATAAATGGAGGAATTGATTCATGAAAGCAACAGGAATTGTACGCCGCATAGACGAGCTTGGACGTATCGTGGTGCCAAAGGAGATTCGGAGGACTCTCCGGATTCGGGAGGGAGACCCGCTTGAAATTTTTACGGATAAAGATGGCGAGATTGTTCTTAAGAAATATTCGCCAATAGGCGAGCTTAGTATTTTTGCCCAGGAGTATGTAGATGCAACAGCGCAGATTTTGGGCTGTCCGGTATGTGTGACGGACAGGGACCAGATTATTGCAGTGTCCGGAATGCCTAAGAAGGATTTGATAGGAAAGCCTCTCCATAAGGAATTGGAGGAAGCCATTAATGACCGTGAGGCAATCATGGCGAAAAAAGGTGAGAAAAAATATATCCAGATTACCGGAGAAAATGATGATATCTATGAGGGACAGATTGTCCAGACCATTATCTGTGAGGGAGATGCCATTGGCTCCGTTATTATCCTGAATAAGGATGGCAGAACTCCTCTTACAGACACAGAGAGGAAAGCTGCTATTATTGCAGCAAACTTTTTGGGCAAGCAGATGGAGGGATAAAAATACCCAAAATGTAGGAAAAACAAGGAATTTTCCAATTTTTAGCAAAAGATTTGAATGGAAGAAAAAAGGAAATATGCACAAAAAAACAGTCGGAATATGTAGAAAAACCACAATAGGAACTAGCAATTTGAATAGATTTTGTGGAAATTCATTCTGGAAAATTCTACTATTTTGTACAAAAAAACTAAGAATATGGCTATTTGCTTGACAAATATGGGGTAAACGAGTATAACTACTACTAGGACTTGCCTGTTGGAGGCAAGGTTTTAAAGCAATACTATATAATATTTAAGAGGAGGAACTATTCCTATGAACAAAACAGAGTTAGTAGCAGCTATCGCTGAGAAGACTGAATTATCTAAGAAAGACGCTGAGAAGGCATTAAAGGCTTTCACTGATGTAGTAGCAGACGAATTAACAAAGGGCGAGAAAATCCAGTTAGTTGGCTTCGGTACTTTTGAAGTAGTTGACAGACCGGCTAGAGAGGGTAGAAATCCTAAGACTGGTAAGGCTATGAAGATTCCTGCTTCTAAGGCTCCTAAGTTTAAGGCTGGTAAGGCTTTAAAGGAAGTTGTTAACAAATAATTTGATTTTGTTAAATGTATAAAAGGGCTGTTGCTGAGAGCGACAGCCCTTTTATACGTTTGCTGTACAAAATATTATCCGGTTTGGAAAGGAGAATATATGCGGTTAGATAAATATTTAAAGGTGTCCAGAATTATCAAGAGAAGAACCGTTGCCAATGATGCCTGTGATGCGGGCAGGGTTATGGTAAATGGCAAGGTGGCAAAGGCTTCTGCTGATGTGAAGGTTGGAGACCGGATTGATATTGAATTTGGAAATAAAAGTGTAGCTGTGGAGGTCACACAGATTGCAGATTCCACAAAGAAGGAGGATGCAAAGGATATGTTTAAGTATCTGTAATTCAGTAGCATTTTTCAGTCCTCCCTGTCATAAGATAGGATTACAAGAAAAATTTATCTGGCAGGGAAGGTGATATCATGGAGGAGGCTCGCAGTATAAAGGGGCATAAGATTACGTTAAATAACCGTGGTTCAGGGCTGGTTACCGGGGTAAATGCCGTAATTTCCTTTGACCCCAATGAGGTTTTGTTGGAGACGGAGCAGGGCGTGCTGTTGATTAAGGGGACAGACTTAAATGTAACAAAGCTCACCCTGGACAAAGGAGAGGTGGAGGTTGACGGCAGAGTGGATTCCTTTACCTATTCCGATTTAAAGCCGGGACTTAAGGGCGAGAATGGATTGTTTAACCGCCTTTTTAAGTAGGTAGCGGCATGGCTGATTTGATATATGACGAGGTGGAGCTGTTTACTGTCTGTCTGCTGCTGGGTGCAGCGTTAGCGGCTGTTTATGATGGAGTGCGAATTTTCAGAATGCTGTTCCGGCATTATGACTGGCTGGTGGATGTGGAGGATTTGGCTTACTGGATTCTGACCGGATGGCTGGTGTTTAAGACCCTGTTTTATTATAACCGGGGCGCCCTCAGGGGTTATGCCTTTCTGGGATTGTTTCTGGGTGTTGTAATATATATGCTGACCTTGAGCCGCCTGCTTTTGTTTCTTGCAAATAAGGCGCTGCCATACTGGAACAGGGTGAAGGGCTGTTTCAAGAAGCCATTTGTTATATTTATGAACTTTCTAAGAAAAGCATTGAAAAATATAGCATCAGAAGTTAAAATGGCAGTGAAGGGAAGATAAGTGTAAGATTAGAAACAGGTGATAGATTGAGTACAAGAAGAAGGAAGAAGAAAAGAAAACAGAACAAAAAGGGATTTTCCGTTATAGTGTTTGTGGTAGTTGTCTTCTGCCTTTGTGTGGGAATGCGGACAGCCAGTTTAAAAAAACAGAGTGCGGAGCTTGCGGAAAAGCAGGAAACACTGGAAAAACAGATTGACAGTGAAAAACAGCGCACCAAGGAGCTGGAAGAGCTTGAAAAATATATGAAGACGAAGAAGTTTGTGGAGGAAATTGCCAAGGAGAAGCTGGGTCTGGTTTATCCCAACGAGATTTTGATTGAGCCGGAAAATAAATGATAATACAGTGTCGTAAGTTGCGTATTGCAGCATCTCAAACTGACAATTTTTTTGCAGAGGCATCTCTATAATTTATCCCACTTTGAATGGGAGGGATGCGTTATGCAATATCGGATAGAAAAAATAGGGATACATATCCTGGCATTTCTGGTGGCAAGATGCCAGTTGTTTGGAATGTATCCTTTTGTTGTTCCTTTTTTTATGGCGGCATATTTACAGGAGCAAAGCTCCATTGGCTTGTTTGTCATGCTGGCGCTGGGAGTTCTCAGCCGGCTGGACATTATGGCGGCAGTAAAATACAGTCTTATATTGGTGATGCTTTTGATTACCCTGAATCGGACGGACAGGCAGAAGATTTTTGAAAATAATTATCAGATTGCACTGGCATCCGGTGTCATACTCTGGGCTGTGGGCATGCCTTATGGGTATCTGGTCACAGGGAAGGATATCAGTCTGGTTTATGCCCTGCTGGAGGGGGTTATTGCGTCCTGCGGCATACTGGTATTTGAGCAGGGCTTTGTAGCGCTGCGTGTGGGAACCAGCCGGATGTTTGCAACCAATGAAAGGTTTGTGGGAGTGTTTTCCCTGCTGGTGGCAGCATTGTTTGGCTGTCCTTTGATAAAATCTCCGGTTAATCTTTTGTTTGTTCTCTGTGGATATCTGCTTTTATATAATACCTACCGGTTTGATGGCAGTGTTGGCATGGCGACGGGCAGTATTACCGGTCTGGTGCTGGCGGTTCAGACGGAGAATATAGCATGGCTGGCTGTAATGATTCTTTTATCCAGCGTGATTGTTGTCCTGCGGGAATTGGGCAGGGCAGGGGTATTGCTTGGCTTTCTGGCGGGGTATATCCTGCTTGGCTTTTTATATGACAGGAGTCTGCTGGCTCCGGACATGCTGGTAAGCGCATTGCTGGTTTTGGCATTATTTGTGGGGACTCCGGCAAAATGGATGAAGCGGACAGCCCAGTTTAAGGATGGCAAGACCGGGTATTCCCAGGACCTTTTAATGCAGGAGGTCACAAAGAGTAAAATAAATGATTTTGGACAGGCATTCCTGGCTATGGAAAAAATGCTGGAGCTTCATGAACAGGAGCGCAATCCGTCCATACCAAATGGACTTAGTAACATGTATTTGAGCGGAGACGGCATTTCTCTGCTGAATGCAGTGGAGTCCCAGAGCAACCGCCTTTTGGAAATGCGGCATAATTTCGTGAGACAGCTGGGGCAGATTGGGGAGATTATAACGTCATTTCAGGGCGAACTGTGGTCCCAGTCGGTGAAGGCAGAGCTGTTTGAGGGAAGAGTTACGGAAAGCTTTGGACGAATCGGCGTTTTTGTCACAAAAGCGGTTTTGGTAAAGAATAAAAATGACATGCTGGAGGTTTATGTGGGGTGTTCCCTGGATAAAGAGCAGGTGGTGACCGGGGACATGCTGGCGGAGCGCATCAGCAGGCTGTTGTCCAAAAGAATGGTCTGTTTAAACCGTGGAGATGATACGGTGGGCAGGGAGGAAAGCCGGTTTTCCTTTGCGGAGGAGGGACATTTTATGTTAACCACCGGTGTGGTGAGAAAGAACCGGGTGGGCGAGGAGCTCTGTGGTGACAATTTCTCTGTGACAAAGGTGGATGTGCAAAAAGCGGTGCTGATGCTGTCTGACGGAATGGGAAGCGGAGAAAGCGCTTACCTGAAAAGCGGACAGATTGTGGAGCTGCTGGAACAGCTTCTTTCGGCAGGCTTTTGCCGGGAGCTGGCAATTGAGCTGCTCAATTCCTTTATCAGCTTTCTTGCAGATGGCAGTATCAGTACAACCCTTGATTTGACAATGATTGATTTATATTCGGGAATGGCAGATTTTATTAAGCTTGGGGCGTCCACCACATTTATTAAGAGGAAGGACAGGGTGGAGTGTATCCGTTCCACATCCCTTCCGGTGGGAGTGTTGGAACAGGTTGAATTTGACACCTGCGCCAGAAGGCTTTATCATGGGGATATTATCATTATGATTAGTGACGGCGTACTGGATGGCATTATCTTTGAAAATAAAGAGACTTATCTGGCAGATTTGATTGCATCCGTCAAGACAAATAATGTACAATTAATGGCAGAGTGCATAATGAAGGAAATTGAGACGATGCAGCGGGGAAGCCTGAGGGATGACAGTACCATTCTGGTGACGGGAATATGGGAGCGGTAGACGGTTTTACAGGTGACAGACATGGTTAACAGGGCACATGAGTTTATGAAAGAATATCATATGATAGGGATGGGAGACAGCATAGTTATGGGAATTTCCGGTGGAGCGGATTCCGTAGCTATGCTTTTGGTGCTTTGTGAATTAAAAAAACAGTATAATTTGTCTCTTTTTGCAGTGCATGTCAACCACGGAATAAGGAAAGAGGCACCGGGGGATGCAGATTTTGTAAAAGGTCTCTGTGAGCGGCAGGGAATCCCGTTTTATCTGTTTGAAGCAGATATTCCGGCTATGGCAGCCGCACAGGGAAAGACAGAGGAGGAAATGGGACGGGAATACCGGTACCGCTGCTTTTTTGATGTTATGAAGCAGGTGGGAGCGGGTACTCTGGCAGTGGCGCACCATAAGGGAGACCAGGCGGAGACGGTGCTGTTTCATCTGGTGCGGGGAACGGATTTGTCCGGGGCAGCGGGAATCCGTCCGGTGAATGAAGGTATGATGCCGGGGGACGGTACTGCAATCCGGGTCATCCGCCCTATGTTGTGCTTTGAAAAGCGGGAGCTTACAAAATGGCTTGAGGAACGGAAAACCGGCTGGCGGGAGGATGCCACCAATGGAGATAATACCTATATGCGAAATAAGCTGAGAAACCAGGTGGTTCCGCTTTTAGAGGAGGTAAACAGCCAGGCGGTATCCCATATAGCGGAGTTTGCGGATACCATGGCGGAATATGAAGCATTTTTCCGGCATATGGCAGAGGAATATCTGGAGACGAATGTACATTTTACAGGTGAAAAAGGGGATGCCTGCCAGGTGGAGCGCAGCAGCCTCCTTGACAGGGAGCCGGTATTTGTCCGGGCTGTATTATATGAAATGCTGGTCCGGGTATGTCATATGAAAAAGGATATTACAAGGGAGCATATTAAGGCATTATATCAGCTGCTGGCAAACCAGAGCGGAAAAAAGATTGTTCTTCCCTATGGAACAGAGGCTGTCATATCGTATGAAAAGCTGATAATCCGGAAATGCTTTAAGGAGAATCACAGCGCGTGGCGGCAGGAGGTTTTGTTAACTAATCATTTATTTTCCGGTCAGACGGCTTCCCGGACGGTTTTACTGCCCTTTGGGGGAAAGCTTTCCCTGGAAGTAACAGCGGCTTCGGAAATGCCGGCTGGGGAGAGAAAAAAACTGCTGCAGGATGTGGGAAATTCTAAAAATAACTATACGAAGTTCTTTGATTGTGATACAATAAAAGATACGTTATATATACGGACGGTGGAAAGCGGAGATTATTTTGTGATGAATGAGACCGGCGGCAGGAAAAAGCTGTCACGGTATTTTATTGATGCAAAAATGTCGAAGGACTGCCGTGAACGTGTAATTGTACTGGCGGTGAACCAGGAGGTTTTGTGGATAATTGGTGACCGGAGGTGCGAGAGCTTTAAGGTAACGGAGGATACACAATATATTTTAAAGGCGACATACGAAGGAGAGAAGGATGAAAGAGCAGATTAAGGTAATGATTTCCGAAGAAAAAGTAAATGCCCGTATCTGTGAATTGGCAAAGCAGATTAACGAGGATTATGCAGGAAAGGAATTACATCTGGTAATAATTTTAAAGGGAAGTGTATTTTTTGCCTGTGAACTGGCAAAAAGAATTACGGTACCGGTTACTATGGACTTTATGACGGTATCTTCCTATGGAGACGGAATGGTATCCGCAGGCAAGATTACGGTAAAGAAGGAGCTGGATGAGGATATTGCAGGAAAGGAAGTTTTAATAGTGGAGGATATTGTGGACTCAGGCAATACCCTGTTCCATTTGAAAAAGCTGCTTCTGGGAAGGAATCCTGCAAGCCTTAAAATAATTACCCTGTTGGATAAACCGGACCGCCGGACGGCAGATATCCAGACAGATTATTGCGGTTTTGAGATTCCGGATGAATTTGTGGTGGGCTATGGCTTGGACTATGCACAGAAATACCGGAATCTTCCATATATTGGAGTAGTACAAAATTAAACGTAAAAAGGAGCATAATATGAACAAGAACTTGAAAAGAAGCCTGATTTCTTATGTTGTATTTTTTGCACTGATTCTGGGAGTGCTTTACCTGATACAAAGCGGAAACCAGGATGTGGATTTAACCTACACAGAGACGAATTTTATTGAGGACATGGAGAAGGGCAATGTAGTGTCAGTTTATGTCCAGCAGAATGCCGAGGTGCCGACAGGTACGGTGCAGCTGACGATGAAAGACCGTTCCGTGGTCCGGTTCTATGTTACAGATGTGAATGATTTTCAGGATACCTATAATCAGCTGATGGAGGACAACGATTTAAAGGTTGGTTTTGAAATGAGCGATGTGGTGAGACCGAGCTTCCTGGAAAAAATGCTTCCGTACATTATTGGCCTGGTTGCTATCATAATTGTAATGATGATGCTTGCCGGAATGCAGGGCTCAGGCAGCGGCGGCGGTGCCATGATGAATTTCGGAAAGAGCAAGGCAAGGATGACTTCAGAGGGAGATAATAAGACGACCTTTGAAGATGTGGCAGGTCTTCAGGAGGAAAAGGAGGATTTGGAGGAGGTTGTTGACTTCCTTAAAAATCCGGGCAAGTATGTAGAGCTGGGAGCCAGAATACCAAAGGGTATCTTACTGGTGGGCCCTCCGGGAACAGGTAAAACCCTGCTTGCAAAGGCAGTGGCAGGAGAAGCCCATGTGCCGTTTTTTACGATATCCGGTTCTGATTTTGTGGAGATGTTTGTAGGTGTGGGTGCTTCCCGGGTGCGGGATTTGTTTGCAGAGGCAAAACGAAATTCTCCATGTATTGTTTTTATTGATGAGATTGATGCAGTGGCAAGAAGAAGAGGCTCCGGTCTCGGAGGCGGTCATGATGAGCGGGAGCAGACCTTAAACCAGATGCTGGTGGAAATGGACGGCTTCTCTGTTAATGAGGGGATTATTGTTATGGCGGCAACGAACCGTGTGGATATTCTGGACCCTGCCATTCTGCGTCCGGGACGTTTTGACCGGAAGATTGCTGTTGGCAAGCCGGATGTGAAGGGAAGAGAGGATATTCTTAAGATTCATACAAAGAATAAGCCGTTAAGCGAGGATGTAAACCTTGGAGAGATTGCGAGAACAACGGCGGGCTTTGCGGGAGCGGACTTGGAAAATCTGATGAATGAGTCGGCAATCTATGCGGCAAAGGATGACCGGAAATATATTGTCAAAGAAGATATTGATAAGGCGTTTATCAAGGTTGGTATCGGTACAGAGAGAAAATCCAGACTGGTGCCGGAGAAGGAGCGGCAGATTACCGCATACCATGAGGCGGGGCATGCAATTTTATTCCATCTGTTAGAAGGGGTGGGGCCGGTTTACACGGTTTCCATTATTCCTACCGGACAGGGAGCTGCCGGTTATACAATGCCGCTTCCGGAGAATGACAATGTGTTCAATACCAAGGGTAAAATTTTACAGGACATTAAAGTAAGCCTTGGCGGACGGATTGCAGAAGAGATGATAATGGATGATATTACAACCGGGGCATCCCAGGATATTAAACAGGCAACTGCTGCGGCGAGAGCCATGGTTGTGAAATATGGTATGTCGGAGGAGCTGGGTTTAATCAATTACGAAACCGACAATGAGGAAGAAACATTTGTGGGCAGAGATATTGGACACCAGAGAATGCTGGGGGAACAGACTGCGGCTGCCATTGACAAAGAGGTAAAACGTATCGTAGATGAATGTTATGCACAGGCAAGAGAGATATTAGAGAAAAATGTGGATATTCTTCACAAGTGTGCAAAGCGTTTGCTGGAGAAGGAGCGTATTGACAGGGAAGAGTTTGAGTCCCTTTTTGAAGAGGAAAACAAAGGGACTACGGGATTTTCCTTTGATTTATAAAATAATGCATAACTGGATTTGGTAAAAATGTATTATGGAAAAGGTGAATTTATGCAAAATATACAAAAGCGGGATAAGTTTGGCAGTTTTTTACAAAAGCCTTTGGCTAAATGCACAAAAGAATTTTAAAAAATAAAAATTGTTTGTGAACACTTTCGAGCCAAAATACGTATAATAATACTTGTAACCCCCCCAATACATTATATAGTTTTTTTGCTACACCCCATAAGTAACAAAAAAATACCTTCTCCAGAAAAGGGCAGTCGTTCGTTGGCTGTCCTTTTTACTTTGCGCAGATTTTTTCATTGATATATTTTACAGAATAGGGTAAAATAGGAAACGATATTGACATGGAGGTTTGTTATGGGTTATTCGTTCAAAAGCTATACCAATGCACAGAAAGTACAGGCTTATGTATTCCAGAATAAGCCGGCGATTCGTTCCGATGCGTTATTTTGCGATGGTACGGGGGATTATAGAATACCGGCAGAACCGATGCCGGGGGATGAAGTGATATTGAAATTCCGTACTGCAAAGGGTAATGTGGATAAGGTATTTGCCATTTGTGACGGAGAACGGATGGAAATGCGGGTAACGGAAACGGATACCGCATTTGATTATTATTCTGTAAAGCTTCCGCAAATTGAAAAAGAGAAGATAGAGTATTATTTTGAAATCCAGTCAGGCAACGCTGCCTGTTATTACAATAAAATTGGCGTGCAGACCGAAGTGAATCCTACCTATAATTTCAGCATTATGCCGGGCTTCACCACACCGGGCTGGGCAAAGGGCGCTGTTATTTACCAGATTTATGTGGACCGTTTTTGTAACGGTGATTTGAGCAATGACGTGCTGGACAATGAATATTTTTATATTGGAGATACTACCAGACGGATTACGGATTGGGATAAATATCCGGATGCTATGGATGTCCGGTGCTTTTATGGCGGTGACTTGCAGGGAGTAATCAATAAGCTGGATTACCTGCAGGATTTAGGGGTAGAGGTGATTTACTTAAACCCGATTTTTGTCTCTCCGTCTAATCACAAGTACGATATCCAGGATTATGATTATGTGGACCCTCATTTTGGGAAAATCGTCAGGGATGAAGGAGAGTGTCTGGCAGAGGGGGATAATGTCAATAAAAATTCTACCCGTTATATTACCAGAGTTACCAATAAGGAGAATTTAGAGGCGAGCAACCGGCTGTTCTGCGAGATGGTAGAGGAGATTCACAGGCGGGGAATGAAAATAATTTTAGATGGTGTATTTAACCACTGTGGTTCCTTCAACAAATGGCTGGACAGAGAATTGATTTACGAGAATCAGGAAGGATACGAAAAAGGTGCTTATCCGGCTGCTGACAGCCCTTACCGCAGTTTCTTTAAATTCTATGATGAAAATGCATGGCCGTATAATGCCAGCTATGATGGCTGGTGGGGGCATGATACCCTGCCAAAGCTGAATTATGAGGATTCGGAAGAGCTATACCAGTATATTTTGAGAATCGGGAAAAAATGGGTTTCTCCGCCCTTCAATGTGGATGGCTGGAGACTGGATGTGGCAGCAGATTTAGGACATTCGGAGGAGTTTAACCACAAGTTCTGGAGAGATTTCCGGAAAGTGGTGAAGGAGGCGAATCCTAACGCAATTATATTGGCGGAGCACTATGGTGACCCGTATAACTGGCTGCAGGGTGACCAGTGGGATACGGTTATGAATTATGATGCATTTATGGAGCCGATTACCTGGTTTTTGACCGGAGTGGAGAAGCACTCTGATGAATTCCGCGGCGACTTGCTTGGTAACCCGGATGCATTTATCGGTTCCCTGCGCCATCATATGAGCCGTTTTCACCAGCAGTCCTTAGAGGTTTCCATGAATGAGCTTTCCAACCATGACCATTCCCGTTTCCTGACCCGTACAAACCGCAGGGTTGGGCGTACACATACATTGGGACCGGAGGCGGCAAATGAGAATGTTAACAAGGGTGTACTGCGGGAGGCGGTGGTATTCCAGATGACCTGGCCCGGAGCGCCGACTATTTACTATGGGGATGAAGCCGGTATGTGCGGCTGGACGGACCCGGATAACCGGAGGGCATATCCATGGACCAGGGAAGACCGGGATTTAATTTTGTTTCACCGGGATATCATTAAGATTCATAAAGAGAATGATGTATTGAAACATGGCTCCGTAATGTTCCTTCATGGAGCACATAAGGTTGTGGCATATGGACGTTTTAGCAGGAAAGATAAAATGATTGTTATCCTGAATAATAATTATGAAAAGGTTGAACTGCGCCTTTCTGTGGACCGTCTGGGCATGCTGAATGGGGACACGTTGACACAGCTGATGCTGACAACGGAGGAGGGCTATATTATGGAAGCCAGAACCTATCAGGTGGAAAATAATGAGCTGTTTATTGATGTTCCGAGAATTGCCGCAATGGTGCTGAAGGCGGAGTAAAAAAGTATTGCTTTTTTGGATTAGTTAAGCTATAATATCAAATTGGTTACAGACCATGGATGGATTCCCGAGTGGCCAAAGGGGACAGACTGTAAATCTGCTGCATATTGC